>JAGGZG010000114.1 GCA_021162125.1 Anaerolineae bacterium | reverse complement strand
GCTCTCCCGCCGTTTCCGCCGGGCTCTGTTCCGCCGGGGGTGCCTTTGCCTCCCGTACCACGTCGCCTACGTCGGACAGGGTCTCTTGCAACACGACGCGCAGTTTACGCCGGCCGGGCCGCTTCTTGCCGAAATCCTTCAGCCGGTCCACCACCTGCTGAGTGATGGTGGCCATAATGTCCTTCGCTGTATCTGCGGTCAGTTTCTCGCCCCGGTCGAACCACAGCACCGCCGCGTAGCCGATGGCCACCGTGGTAGCCACCGCAATCGCCGTGCCCAGCACCCAGCCGGGACCGGGCACTTTGGTCACCAGTTGCTGAAACAGTGTGCGCGCCCCGAACCCCGCTCCAAAGGTGGCGATGAGCTCTTTGGCCCGTCGCGCGGTGATCTTGCAACCGTAGATGCGGGCGATGCTGAGAACCAACCCGCTCTGGATGAGCACCAGCGGGCCAAACGAGGTGAAAGGGATAGGGATGGGCGAGGTGATGAGATTGACACTGCCCGCAGCCACCGCCGCGCTGACGATGCGCTGGCTGGCCACCTTCTCCCGAAAGGCGGGTAACGCCTGGCCCACCGCCGCCGCGATGCGCGGGTCGGCTTTGACCACTGCGACGAGCAGCATGTCCAGGTTCGTCCGCTCCTTGGCCGAGATGGGAATGATCTCCTCGCGGGCCACGCCCAGGGTGCGCGCTGCCAGGTCCAGCACGGCACTCAGTTCGCGCTTGACCAGGTCAATCTTGTTGAGAGCGATCACGTAGGGCTTATCCAGGGCCACCAGCTCCTGATACACCTGTAATGCCCCCCGGTTGATCCCGGCAAAAGCATCGAAGACCATGATCAACAAATCGGCGCGTTCGGCGGCCTCCAGCGCACGGTGGCGACGGACCTCCCCGGCCTGTCCTCCCTCGTCGCCGATCTCCGCATCGTCTGCGCCGGGAGTATCCACCACGGTGAACAGGCCGACTTCGCCCTCCTGGGCGACCGTGGTCGTACCTGGAATGGGACTGGTCTTGGCCGCTTTTCCGGAAGTGATCAGGGCGTTGTACAGCGAGGATTTGCCCGTATTCACCGGCCCCACGATGCAGATACGAGGCGTGCGCGCGAACACCGGGCGGTATTGTTCCTGTACCAGGCTCAATACTCGCTTGAGATCGCGTAAGCCCAGGCGGGGCAGATAGCCGAGCAACAGGCTGCTCAGACCCTGCTGCTCGTCCGGCGTCAACTCCTGGTATAGCTCCCGCACCACCTCGCGCACGGTGGCCGGAAATTCGCGCAAGAGGTCCTCGTCGCCAGACATCAGTCGGTGCCCCCCCAGGTGATAAACTGCCTTTGCCCGCCGGCCAGCCCTTCGGATGAACCGCTTTCCGACCAGAGCAGTCGTTGCAAGCCGTTTACCGTCTTAGTGTCGAACCATCTCTCCCCACAGAAATCGCACACCAGCGCGGGCACACCCTGAATCACTACCAGGTGGCCCTCGTGCATCTGGGTGTACGTCACCTGCCGCTCACGTATGGACCCAATGTGGCAGATCGGACAAGTTTCCATTTCTCGACATCCACCTCTGTTCTATACGATGTGATGCGTGTTGCGTAACGGAACACGCAACACGCTTCACGCATCACGCACCTCGTGCCTGCGCCTCGCGCACGATCTTTATCCCGGCGCTGGCCCCGATGCGCGTGGCTCCCGCTTGGATCATCTGTCTGGCGGCCTCGAAAGAGCGAATGCCCCCCGCCGCCTTGACCCCCATCTCCGGCCCCACTACCCGGCGCATGAGGGCCACGTCCGCCACCGTCGCCCCGCCCGGTCCGAAGCCCGTGCTGGTTTTGACGTAGTCCGCGCCGGCGGCCTTAGCCAGCGCGCAGGCCTTGATCTTCTCCTCGTCGGTGAGCAGCGCCGCCTCGATGATCACTTTCAAAATCGCACCGTTGTTGTGACAGGTGCGGGCCACGGTAGCGATGTCCCGCTCCACCAAAGCGTAGTCCCGCGACTTCAGTGCTCCGATGTTGATCACCATGTCCACCTCGGTGGCCCCGTCGTTGATGGCTTGTTGTGCTTCGTAGGCTTTCACTTCTGGTGGGGTGGCTCCTAGTGGAAAGCCGACTACCGTGGCGATGGCAACGGGCGAGCCTTTGAGGAGCTCGGCACACAGCTTGACGTTGGCCGGGTTGACACACACGGCGGCAAAACCGTACTTCTTGGCCTCGTAGCACAGTTGGGCGATCTCGGCCTGGGTAGCATCGGGTTTGAGCAAGGTGTGATCTATCATGTGCGCGATCTCGCGGGCGATGTTGGTATGACCCACCGGGTTGGCGATGCGATCAGCTCCGGCGTTGAGGATTTCCCGCGTTTTGTCGGGGCACTTCTCGCTGCATTGTCCATTACAGCCCACACATTCATCACTCGCAGGGGCCGTGGCCTCCTCCTGGAGTAGGATGAGCACTTCTTTGGTGATCTGTTCAATCAGCCGTTCAACGGTATCACGGTCAAGTTGCATGATTCCCCCGGCACCCCCAAGTTCCAGCGCCTTCTTACTTCCTCAAAAATCTCTTCTCAATTTCCATGATCTTATTCACCCGCCGCTGATGCCGCCCGCCGCCGAAAGAGGTC
>JAGGZG010000146.1 GCA_021162125.1 Anaerolineae bacterium | reverse complement strand
GCTGTTGGCTGTACGGTGGGGGTGAGTGTGGCCGTTGGCGGTGGGCCGGTCACCACTGGCAGTGCGGTCGTTCCGGTGGCTGGTTCACTCTGGCATCCGCTCAGAGCAAGGATCAGCGTCAGTACAATGCATAAGTGAAAAGCCATCCGTGGGGACTTAGGTCTGGCCCAAATGGGCATCTATCCTCGCTTTCGCTCGTAAACCTATCCTCCCGCAGGCTCAATGGCGACCTGCGGGAGGATAATGCTCGCTAGTGGGCAATCGTCACTGTTATCTCACATGGCGGTGGGTGATTGCCGGTCTTATCCACCACCACCAGGCGGAAGCCATAGGTGCCAGCGGGGAGAGTGGTCGTATCCCATACGCCTAGCAGCCCATCGGCCACCGGAGTGTAGTAGCTTTGCAGCCAGGCCCACTCCGTGGAACCGGTTTGCCGGAATTCGAACTTGTAATAGTCGAAGTTGGGGATGTTTGCCGAACCGAATATCTGTACTGCCCCGTTGAGCACGGCGTTCACCCCCGGATAGGTCAGCCTGGCCTGCGGATTGGGGCAGTTGGGCGGTATCACCTCTGGTGTGGGAGTGAACTCCGGGGTAGGGGTGGGCCGTGGCGGCGGTGGCCGGCGGGTCGCCGTCGCCGTTGGAGTTTCAGTCGGTGTGCCCGGAGAGGGTGTCGGCGTGGGTAGAAGCAACACCGTGGGCGTGGGTGTGGCCTCGGGGGCAGCCTCCACCTGGGGGGCCAGCACCGAGGAGACGAAATATATCCCCCCGCCCATCGCCAGCAGGATAACGATCATCACCGCTGCCCGATACCCACGACTGGCAGCCGTCTCCCGTTCCAGGGAGAACATGGCCTGGGCCCGTTCGCGCTGGGCCACGAACACCGCTCGCAAGTAGATCAGGATCCCGAACGCGCAGATGGCGTAAAGCCATATCGCATACTTGGCCACCAGTTTCACAATAATCGTCATCTATGCAGACCTTCTCCATACACGATGTTTGAAGCGGGATGGTTCACAATAGGTTGACACTCTTTCCGACAGCCCGTCTGCCCCGAGCTAAAGCTCAGGGCTGAGCGGCCCAAGCCCGCTTCAGCGGGCTATCGCGGTCGACTCGAGCGGCCACGTTTAGGGTGCTTCAGCGCCCTTCGGCTGCTTAGTAACCCTTGCTTTCTCTGAGAAAACCGGCTCCTGGACAAGCCACGTTTGCCCTACACGCTGTCCATCTCTCGCAAAATACCTCTCAGCAGGGAAATTAACCTGGGGACGAGCACCTGACCGGCTTGCAGGACTTCCTCGTGGGAGACCACTTTACCCTCTACCGGCTCGGTGATGGCCACGTTGCTGATTCCAGAAATGCCCAGCACGCGCATCCCGCCGTGGCGAGCGACGATCACCTCCGGCACGGTGGACATACCCACCGCGTTGGCCCCGATGAGGCGCAAGAAGCGGATGTCCGCCGGGGTCTCGAACGTTGGCCCGGCCAGGCAAATATACACCCCCTCCCAGAGCGGCAGATCCAGCCTTTCGGCAACGCGCAGGGCCAGGGCACGCAATGCCGGGTCGTAAGCCTGTGACATATCGGGGAAGCGGGGTCCCAGGGCCGGGTCGTTGGGTCCTCGCAGGGGGTTCAGACCGGCCATTCCGATCAGATTGATGTGATCGGTGATCAGCATTAGGTCGCCGGGGTGAAACCGGGGGTCGAGCCCTCCGGCGGCGTTGGTCACGATCAGCGTTTCCACGCCCAACATGCGCATCACCCGCACCGGCAAGGTGATGTGCTGCATGGAGTAGCCTTCGTAGTAGTGCGCCCGGCCCTGCATGACTAGCACGTCACGATCTTCCAGTCGGCCCACCACCAGCCGCCCGGCGTGCCCCTCGACGTGTGGGATGGGAAAGTGCGGTATTTCCCCATACGGGATTACGTCCGCGTCGGCCACGGCGTCGGCCAACGGACTCAGACCAGAGCCCAGGATCAGGGCCACAGTGGGGGTATATTGTGTACGGCTGCGAATGAAGTCCGCCGCTTCCGCGAACTCTTTCATGGTAAAGAAATCATCCATTGGAGACTCACAATCTTTTTAATAACTCGGCTTTCTTGGCCCGAAATTCTTCTTCGGTGAGGACGCCTTTCTGTCGTAAGTCGTCCAATTCTCGAATCAACGCCGGGATGTCCTGGGCGGCGGGTTGTTCCTCGACGGCAGCCGGAGCCGCTACCGGGGGCGCTGGGGTAGGGCGCTCCGGCTTGCGCCGTACCAGCTTGCCCTTTTGGTTCAGCATCTCGGTCTTGAAGCGCACCGGATTAGCGATCCGGCGAAAGAGGTTCGTGCCGACGTCGCTGCCGGTGATGATCTCCACGTTTCCGTAGCCCATCATCCGGCCGATAGCCGATTGTTCCAGTACCACGTCATTCACCATCTCCAGCGCGGAATCACTCACGTGCTTATTGATCACGCCTTTCACGCTCATCACCCGGTGATTGGTGATGATGTACTGCTCGTTGTACCAGTCCAGGAAGATTTTGATGGCCTGCACCAGGGGCACCACGGAGATGAGCAGGATGATCACGCCGACTATCATATTGGTACCGGGTATAAATAAGGCGATGCCCAGGCCCAGGATGAACAGCGCGATCAGGATGGACACCCAGATGCGTCCGATTAGCTCCCGACCCCGCTGGCCGGAGAGAATGGCAACCACGATGTCGTACAGGGGAAGGGCCAGGGCGGCTAACAGGATGAAGCCCAATATAGGGCCGACTGCCGGAATGAAACAGGCCACCCCCACGGCCAGAAATACCAGGAACGTGAAAATGGAACTAAAAATGCGACTTACCAGGACGATCCAGTGCTGGCGGGTGAGAAACACCGCCGTCTCTCCCTGGCCCATCAATTTCTCGATGTATCCCATTCATCATACCTCCTGTAGCAAGTACAATCGAATAAGTTAGTGTTCGGCTGCAATCAACCGGGCGTGGGATAAAAAGTTAGAGGCAAACAGATGCGCCGGGCGTTTCGAGAGCGGCCCTCCAGAGCTCCCGCCCTCTGGGAGAGGCCGGCCTGCGACGGGACTTGAAGCCACCCTGTTGGCTTCAGGGGACGAGGCGCTCAGTCACTCCGGGGTGAGGTCTCGCCCCCGGTCCCCTGACGGTGCCCGCCGGAGACCTGGGTGTACACCTGGGTGGTGGAGATATTAGCGTGCCCTAGAAGTTCCTGAACGTGACGGAGGTCAGCTCCTTCGTCCAGCAAGTGCGTGGCGAAAGAGTGTCGCAGGGTGTGGGGAGTGACGTCCTGATCCAGGCCCACCGCCCGGACGTAACCCTTGATAATCAACCACAGGCCCTGGCGCGTCAAACGCTGACCACGATGGTTAAGGAACAAAGCTTTTTCGTCAAGGTCCTTGAGGAGCTGCGAGCGACCTTTTTGTAAATACTCCTCTAATGCCTGGACTGCCCGGTCGTGAATGGGGATGATGCGCTCTTTGTGCCCTTTGCTCACGCAGCGCACGTTGCCAGAGGCCAGGTTTACGTCGTCCAGGTTCAGAGAGACGAGTTCGGTGACGCGCATTCCGGTGGCGTAGAGCAGTTCCAGGAACGCCCTATCTCGGCGGGCCTTCGCCGTTTGGAATTTGGCCGGCTCGGCCAACAGACGTTCGACATCCTCCCGTGAGATGGTTTTCGGCAGACGTTTGCGTACCTGGGGTGAGTCGAGCGTGGCTGTGGGGTCATCTTTGAGCTCACCTTTGCTGACGAGGTAATGGAAGAACGACTTGATGGCAGCTATCTTACGGGCCACGGTGGAGGAGGCATACTCGCGGTCTTTCAGGTATGAAAGGTAATCCGCAATAAAATCCCGGTCCACGGTACGCCAGTCCACGCCACGCTTCTGCGCGAAAGTGGCGAATTGGTTTAAGTCGTTTCGGTAAGCGGCAATGGTGTTATCCGAATACTTTTTCTCGACAGTGATGAAATTCAGGAAATCCTCAACCTTCTCACGCATAACACAATCCTCCACAGGGCCAACACGGCGCAATCCATAATTGTGTTCTTATTATAGCACAACTTTGCATAAATTCAAGTCGCTGGAGGGCGGGAGGTGCGTTTCAATTTGGGGGCGAGTTGGTGCTGTGCTCTGGCCTCGGAGACCTCTCCCATCCCCCAGAATAAGGTTTGTCTCGTAGCGGCCGGCCGCTGTGTCGGCCTACGGCGGGCAGGGCCGCCCGCCGCTACCTCGGGGCCTGTAGGGGCGC
>JAGGZG010000390.1 GCA_021162125.1 Anaerolineae bacterium | reverse complement strand
GGTAG
Source organism: Anaerolineae bacterium (assembly GCA_021162125.1). Lineage (GTDB taxonomy): Bacteria > Chloroflexota > Anaerolineae > JACIWR01 > JACIWR01 > JACIWR01. The sequence goes on along the minus strand of JAGGZG010000390.1, from coordinate 9,085 downwards.
CCTCGATCTCTGGCCGATCCTCCGCCAGCAGGTCCTCCCAGTGATCTAGAACAGCGCGCAGGCGGTCGGGAGCCATGAAGTGCTGAAATCTATCGCGGAGGCGGCGCTTCTCCCGCTCCTCAATCGCCACCCGTTCCACCAGTTCAGCGGCAGTGACCAGGGCAACCATTCCCACAGGAGGGACGACCGGCAGCCACCACCGCAGTCTGTGATTGGCAAAGACCAGAAAGGCCAGCGCCAGGTAGGCAACGATCAAAGCAGCGATGATCACCAGCGCGGGCAGCGGCTTCAAGCGCCAGAAGGCCAGGGCTGTGATCAGCGCCCCCAGGCCGACGATCAACCAGGAAATCACAGAGGACGGGCGACGGATGGGATCACCGGCCAGCAGGGTGGCGATGGCGTTGGCCTGGATCTCCACGCCGGGGGTAGATGTAGTCTTGCCGGACTGAGTTTTATGGAAAGGGGTAGGGTACACATCGTGCTCCATCAGAGTAGTATACCCGATGAGCACAATTTGATCGGTGAAGGTGCTGGCTGGCACCTCGCCGTTGAGCACCTGGTACATGGAGACCTGGCGAAAAGTCTCGGCTGGTGGGCCACGGAAGTTGATCAGCAGACTTGCGTCCGCGCCGACGGGGTAGACCTGCGAGCCTAGCGTCACCTGCCCACGTCGGTACTGAAACGATCCGGCAGACAGACCCTGATACAGGCGGGCTATCTCGAAACTGAGGGCCGGCCGCCACTCGTTGAGGAAATACTGTTGGAGGAGCACGCGCCGGGCGGTAGCGTCGCGGTCGATCTGGACGTTCGCCAGTCCGGTGGATGCCGCAGCTTGAGCCAGCGATGCCACAGGGGGCGAGTAGGTCACGTCGGTGTAGCTGTGGCCCTGTTGCACCGATAGATGGCTGGCCAGCACCACGTTCCCCGCCTGGCGCAGCACCTCGGCCAGCGCCTCGTCGCCACCGGGGTCACGACCCGGAGTGTCGAAGACGATGTCCACTCCGATCACCGCCGGATGACCGGCAGCGATAGCCGCGATCAGGCGGGCGTACTCGGATCGGGGCCAGCTCCGCACGTTCTGCTGCAATTGCTCGAAGGATTCGTCGTCAATGGCTACGATGATGATGGGCGCATCCACAGAGCGCGGGCCGCGTAGCTGGAAACGGAGGTCGTAGGTGATCAGCTCCAGAACCTCGGTGAGGCCGGAGAGGGTAGCGAGGGCGGCGAGAAGAAGTACGGTTCCGGCCAGAAGAGCGATTCGTCCCAGACGAGCACCCCAGCGGGCCGGTGACGTGATCTTCGGCATACATCCCTCCTTAGAGCGAGTCTGAAAAAACCGAGGTGAAGGTATCAACCACCAAGTCTCGCCCGAACGTGAACGTTCGGGCTACGAGATGTAAGGCCCTCCGGGCTTCTGGAGCCCCCGGAGGGGGCTTCTCACCTCGCAGCCGGGCGGTTTAGCGCCCGGCGGGGCGGACGAGGAGCATCAACGCACAAAGGGGAGACTCCTGGTGCCTTTGTGGCGAATTTTCGGACACGCTCTAAGAGGACGAAGGGCGCTAAAGCGCCCTGAGCCCGCTTCAGCGGGTTTTGTCCTTTCAGTCCGATGCTTGAGCATCGGGACACCAACTATCGAAGGATAGCTGCCTCCCGCCCGGCCAAAGCGTCCCGAACGCGAAGCGGATGCGTGGGCATCATTGGCTGCGGCAAGTGTTCAGGATCGAAGTAGCCGATGGCCGTGGTCTCGTCACTGAGAGCAAGTTCGCCGCCTACTGCACGGCAGAGGAACGAGACGACCACGATCTGATTCACGTCATTTAGTGACCATCCGCGTCCGGGCGAGGAGGTTAATCCACGGGTGAGCCTGCCCCGGGCCAGGCGCGGAGACCTGGCAGTCTATCACCTGGAAACCTGCCCGCTCCACCAGTAACTCGATCTCGGTCGGGTGGTAGTAGACGAAAAAGCGGCGTTCTCCATCCGCGCCCGTCACCCATGCCTCTCCCTCCCCTCGCTTGACCCCCAGGTACAGGTAACCGTGACCCAGCACACGCCGGCATTCGCCTAGCACCGTTGGCACCTGAGTCCTGGGTATGTGCAACAGCGAGGCGCAGCACCACAGCCCGTCGCAGCTGCCATCGGCAAAGGGCAGAAGGCGCATGTCAGCGCGCACCAGGGGCCCGACCCCGCGCCGCCGTCCCTCGGCCAGCATCCCCGCCGACAGGTCCACGCCCATCGCGCGGAAGCCCAATTCTTGCAAGTAAGCCACATCGCGTCCCGGCCCGCAGCCCAGGTCCAGTACGCGCGCCCCAGGCCACAGGCGCTCTGCAAAACGGGCCACCTGTTCGTGCAGGTGAAAATCGAACCAACGGGCGGCAAACGCCTGCGCCATCGCGTCGTAGCTGGTTGCCGTGATTGTAACTGGCTCCGAGGCTCGTGCACGCATGGGCATTTCAGCGCTGATCCGGCGAGCACACCCGATAGACAACCATGTTGTCATGATTCATGGCCACCGTCCACGGGCATCCGGTGGAATACACGGGTACCAGACACGGATCCCGGACCATTTGCGGATACCACGAGGGAAAAGTGACCAGGTACTCGGCCCCGTGCTCTTGAATAAAGGCTAAGAGGAGTGATTCGTCACGGATGAAGGGGATGACCTCCGGAGTGATCAAGCCAGCCATATCCAGCAGCGGGCGCTCGGAGAAATAGCCAATGGCGCCGATGTCGTGGGTGGCGATCAGCGCATCCGATGGGGTGTTCACCTCCAGCCAGCGGGCAACGTCCACCATCTCACACTCGATGATGCTCACGTCGCGAGCGTAAGCCTCCCCACCGACGGCAACGAAGGCGAGCAAAAGCACCATCGCTGCCAGGAGAAACACTCGGCTGGCGATGCGTACCACCAGCTGCCGCGAGAACGGCTGCAAAATCTCCGCCATGCCCGACACTCCGTAGAGAATGAATACCGGAATGACAGGGATCACATAGCGTCCGTGCTGGTAATCCGCTGGCAGGCGCAGTGCATAAATCACCAGCAGGCCAGCCCACCACGCGAGAGGCACGATGGGCAAAAGCAACTCGCGAAGGGGAAGGTCTCGCCGGCGGGCCATGGCCACCCTCACTACACGAATGGCAGCGTAGATAAAGCCCGGCAAGAGGAGCGCCTGTGCACCGACCAGCGTGGGCCGGACCATCCGCCAGAGGCGTTTCCAGAGTGGCAAACCAGTGAGCAAGACGCGGTATTCACTCTGTTTGGCATAGAAAGTATTGGGAAAGGGTCTCCCGCTGACGATTGCGTTGTAGGCCAGGTAAGGTACCACCAGCAAAGTGAAACCAGCGAGCAAGGCCGCAATGTCTGTCTGATGCAGGTGGCGCCCCTTTTCGGGCAGCCAGGTGATCACGGCGACCAACAGGAGCAAGACCACTCCCTCCGGCCTGGTCAGGACCAGGAGAGCACCCAGCAAACCAATCACGAAGGGACGACCTCTCGTTAGTGATTGCTCGATCAACAAGAGGGAAAGGTAGGTGAAAAGCAACGTCTCCATGCCCGAGAAGGCTGCCCAGGTCAAGTGCCATTCCAGCGCGCAGAAAACCGCCGTCGAGAAAGCCGTCCACCGCTGGTCAGGCCAGAGCAGACGGGCCAGGCGGTAGACTGCGTGCGCAGTCAATACCAGACAGGTCGCGCCCGCCAGGTAGGCCCACAGACGGCCGTCCACGCGCAACAGGTAGCCAATGCTGAGCGCCATCGTCCACAACGGTGCGGTGGAACCGGCACTGAGCTGGCCGGGAACGTAGGCCAGTTGTCCCCAGCGGGCCAGGTTGCGGGCATAAGTCTGGTGGATCCAGGCGTCGTCCAGAGGAAAGCCCAGGTAGCCAGCGTAAGCCGCCTGGCCCAGGTAAACAACAGCTCCCAGGAAAGCGGCGGCTATCAAGAAGGCGTGCAGCCATCGAGAATCGAGCATGGTGACCTCCATAACGCTCAGTTACCGGTCTCATACAAAATTACCCCACAACAATTGCATTGTCCGTGAGAATTTGTTGGACGCAGATTCACGCAGATTTTCGCGGATAAAAACAGAAAAATCAGCGTTCATCAGCGTTTATCTGCGTCCAGCTTCGGTTGTGGCCAGGGGCCGCGCTATGGTCTCAGCCGATAGACCCTGACCGGGCCAACGTAGTCATCGTCCAGGGTGGCCCACAACTCCACCCTGGGATCCGCTATTTCACCCGTGTACAGGGTAGCCAACGGATCGGGGCGGTTGCGGTCCAGGATCAAGACGTCGCTACCGTATCGCCGGGCCACGGCCAGTAAGGTTTCTACGTCACCGTTGGGCACGGACAGACAGGGACGTTCGCTGAAGTAATAGAACGTGGGCGGGCTGTTGACCATCGCTACAGCGTCCGATGGCGCGTGCTCGTCCAGCCAGGCAGCGAGATGGGAGTAGACCTGGTCGCGCTGATTCCACGGAGGCGTGCCCAGTCGCCCAACCATCACCCGCTCGCTGTATAAGTACCCACTTAAAAGCACCGCCAGGGCGACGAGTCCAACGCTGAACACCCGCCGGGCCTGAACCACGTCCCAGGTACGGCGCAAACGGGCCGCCCAGCCGACGAGGGCATCCAGGCCATCCACCGCCGCCGCGTACAGGAAAGGCAGCAAGGCAGTGCTGGAATGGAACCACCCACCGCGCCAGCCGGGCTCGGTAAAAGCCAGGGTCATCGTCGCATAAAGCAGCGGGGCGTAAATCAGAGCGGGCAGGAACTCCACCCGGCGGCGCAGCCGCCACGCACCAATGGCAGCGAAGGGCAGCAAGAAGATCATCAATGCTTCGGCCCACAGGCGTTGGAAGTTGATCCACGCTGCGTGCAATTTAGCGCGCAGGATACTGTCCCAGCCCCAGGCCAGGTACGTACGCCAGCTTAACTCCTTGCCGAAACTGTACAGGTCGTCGTAGTTGGTCAGCCACAGGGTCGTGGTTCCGGCAGGGGATAGTGGCGCGCCGATGACCAGAAAATTGCGGGCGAACCAGGGGACCATGACCAGCAGATAGCACAGGACAGGAAGCAGAAAGGAACGGACACCCACGTCGCGTCTGGCGATGAGGAGGGCGACGTAGATGGCAGCCAGGAGCAGGGGACCGTCGGCGCGGGTCAGGTGGGCCAGGCCGGCCAGCGCCCCGGCCAGGGCAAACCACCGCCCACGGCCATCGCGCAAACCCAGACCGGCAGCGAGCAGGCACAACGAGCCAAACACGGCGAAAGGCGCGAAGTTGTCGGTGGTCACCCAGTAGGCCACGTAGAAGCCGCTGAACACGGCGAACAGCGCCGCACAAACCCCGTGCCGACGACTATGCGCGACCTGATAGCCGACCGCGTAGGCGACGAGCGGAAGCAGGGCCGAGAGGACGATGAACGGCAACTGCGCCGCACGGAAACTCTCCCCGAACAACAGGAACGAGAGATAAGCCAGCACCGAGGGAAGCGGCATCCAGTACAGGTGGCTGGGGTGAGGGATACCCGCCGGGTCGTCCAGATAGTTCCAAATGAAGGGATCGTTGAATCCCAGGCCCCGATACAGGCTGGTCGCGCCGACGTAATAGTAGTAGGCATCCATGTAGCCGGGCACCTGCAAGGGCAATGCGGTGAGGACGCGCACCAGCAGGGCAACGAGGAGTAATATCAGCAGTGCGTATTTTGTGTTATGGCTTCGCAGGATAGTGGGATCGTGCTCGGTTGTATCCGACGCTAAAGCATCGGGCTGAGCGGGCGAAGCCTGCTGAAGAAGGTTAAGATAATTCGGGTATCGTCGCCGGTCCTGCCTGGAGCTCGAAGCTCCAGGCTGAGCAGCCAAAGGACGCTGGAAGCGTCCTGAACGAGCGCTTGCGCGGGCCAATAGCCCGCTTTCAGCGGGCTTGGACCGTTCAGCCCTGAGCTTTAGATCGGGGCGGCTGGGCGACTGCCATACCCGAAATAATTCCTTAAAGCCCATAAGCGGGCCACCCGGGACGCTTTCAGCCTCTTTCCTCCGCTCAGCCGGGATGTTTACCATTCTCTTCACCCCACAAATCTGGATAGAGCCTTCAAGCTTTCAGCACTCCAGGGCTGTTCAGTTCTACGATGCTGTGCCTCCCTCATCCCCAATCCATCTCCCTCGTAGGGCGAGAGGCGTTGGCTCCCTCTCCCCTGGGGGAGAGGGCCGGGGTGAGGGGGAGAAATGAACAACCCCGCCAGCACTCCCCTTCACCCACTGGTCTCGTAACCGTGCGGATGGGTACGGTGCCAATTCCACGCCGTCTCCACGATGGTGCGCAGCTCCGGGTAACGAGGCTCCCATCCCAGTTCGCGGCGGATCTTCTCCGAGCTGGCGATGAGTGTTGCCGGGTCGCCGGGACGACGCGGCCCCACTTTCGCCGGGATGGGATGTCCCGTCACCTCGCGGGCTGTCTCGATCACCTCTTTCACGGTGAAACCCTGCCCGTTGCCCAGGTTGTACGTCCGGCTGCCCTGATCCAGTGCGTGCAGGGCCAGGATGTGCGCCTGGGCCAGGTCCACCACGTGGATGTAGTCGCGCACGCAGGTGCCATCGCGGGTGGGATAGTCGTCGCCGAAAACGACTATCTCGTCCAGTTGGCCCAGCGCCACTTTTAGCACCCGCGGAATGAGGTGGAGCTCCGGCGTGTGATCCTCTCCCCGCGAGCCATCGGGCGCTGCGCCGGCAGCGTTGAAGTAGCGCAGCGCGGCATAACGCATCCCATAGATGCGATCTAGCCAGTGGAGCATGCGCTCCAGGATGAACTTGCTCTCGCCGTAAGGACTGCCGGGGATAATACGCTCTTCCTCATCAATGGGCATGCGCTCCGGCTGGTCGAACAGGTTAGCGGTGGACGAGAGGATGAAACGCCGCACGCCAGCCTGTACCGCCGCCCGTAGCAAATTGAGGCCGTTGGTCACGTTGTCGCCAATATACTTGAAGGGCTGCTCCATTGACTCGCCGACCAGAGTATAGGATGCAAAATGCATCACAGCATCAATGTGATGGGTAGCGAATACCCCATCGAGGGCTGCGCGGTCGGCCAAGTCGCCCTGGACAAAGGTTGCTCCAGGGTGCACTGCCTGGCGGTGGCCCATGGAGAGATTGTCGAAGACCACCACCTGCTCGCCGGATTCCACGAGCTCCGCCGTGACGATGCTGCCGATGTAACCTGCCCCGCCAGTTACCAGGATGTTCATTGTGTTTGGCCTCCTTGATGTAGATTTTAGCGTAGGCCCTCAGCCTCCGACGTTCCGGAGACGGGGTCTTCCATCAACCCCCTAAACAGACCTAAATAGACAGGGAGCATCAGCGGCGCATCGCTGCTGCCCCCTGCCTCATTGTGATTGTGACCGCCGTGTCTTGCAAAGTATTCACGCTTTGACATTGTATTTATTGTATCACAAAACGGACAGTTTATCAATAGACGGCCAGGTGTTCAGTTTGTTCCGTCAAAGCTAAATCTCCTGGGTGTGTTTCATCTCGGTTGAAACCACATTTGCTCCCGCCGGATCTGGCGATCCGGCGGCTCATGCCGGTAGAAAGTTGGTGTTATTCGGCAGGATGATAGCCGGCTCCTCCAGCAAGTAAAACCCGGCGCCGGACCAGACGTAGTCTTCAGGACGCCTTACCGGATTCCGGTGAGGCTGACATGGGTTATTATGCGAATAGGTCATCAGTCTCGCCCGAACGTGAACGTTCGGGCTACGAGATGCAAGGCCCTCCGGGCCTCTGGAGCCCCCGGAGGGGGCTTCCCACCGTTCGGCTGAGCCCAGTCGAAGGGTTAGCGCCCGGCGGGGCGGACGAGGAGCACCAACACACAAGGGGGAGACTACCGAAGCCGAGAAATGCTGCTCGTGCCGCCAAACGGCGGGCTGCAAACTCGCCCTACGGGCCTGGCGCTTGCCAGACCTATCGCACTTCACCTGAACTCGAGTAAAGAATTCCGAGGTTCAATCAAGGAGTCCAGGCTCAATCGCCAGGCATTCCACTTCCATCCACTGGCGTCCCGGAGTATCCAGCAATCCCCAGCCCAGCCGTCCCCACGGGGTCACGATGGCGTATTGGTTATCCAGCCACATCACGAAGCCCAACGGTCCCCGGGGCGAGGGGGCATCCTCCAGCACCGGTTCCCCGTCCACGCTGAAGCGTGCCCGTTCCAAGCCCCATTCGATGGCATAGGTGTGCCATTCGGTCATCTCCGCCTCAACCGTGGCTTCCCGCACATTCAAAGCCCGCTGGATGGGGGGCCATAGAGTGCGGTAGAGAGGACGGAGGTTCATCAGGAGCATCGCCAACGGCGCAAGAGGGGCCAGCAGCAAGGCGGCGGGGCGCAGGGCGTCTATGGTGGCCGCTTTCCAGCCGTGGCCCGGTGCGTGCAGGTCCAGTTTCATGTTCGAGGGCGACGAAGCGTAGAAGAACCAGATGGCGCGGGGCAGGGTGGGCAGGCGACCTCCGGTCATCATGAAGGGGTCGTTCCAGAAACCGAAACCGGCGGTGCCGCGCAGTCCTGTGGTGAGCCCTGTCGAACTATCGCCGGATGGATGGGAGAAGCGGGCCCGCGCGGTCAGCGTCAGCGGGGGTCGCCATAAGAAGCGACGCCGGGGTAGACCCTGGTAATCGTCTATCTGGGCATCGGTGTAACGGTGCGACGAGGTGTCGGTGTTGACGAAACGCAGCGCGCTGCCGGTTAGTTCCAACGAGCCATTACCCACGACGTAGCGCTTCCAATGTGCGCCGAGCCCAGACGAGAAATCCTCATGCAGTTTCGCCATAACGACTTGCTCCCCTGTCAGCACTCTAACGAACTGCTCACTACCGGACACTTTTACAGGGAATGTTCAGGAGTCTGGATGATGCCGAAAAAGTCGCTTCCGTTCTTGTGCCGCGCCCCATCGTGCCATACTCGCCGCCGGAGCGTGAACGCTCCGGCTACGAGGTGGAAGCCCCCTGTGGGGGCTGATTCAGGCCCGGTAGGGCCTTCCATCTCGTAGCCCGATGGTTCACCATCGGGCGGGCGTGCGGGAAACCGGCAACGGCTTTTTGGAGATG
>JAGGZG010000334.1 GCA_021162125.1 Anaerolineae bacterium | reverse complement strand
GACGCCCACGCCCATACCCACCGCCACTGCCACCCCTACGGCGACGCTCACCCCGACCATCACGCCGACCATTACCCCGACGAGCGCGCCGACGAGCGCGCCAACCGGCACTTCCACGCCCACACCATCCCCGGAGTAAATAACGACGCACTGTGCCCGATCAGCCATTAGGCCGATGGAGCCGATGAGATAAAATCAGCTTCATCAGCTTAGTCGGTTCCATCGGCTGCCCCCACTGGCTTTCGGTTGATGCGCGCTGAGTTTCGTGCTATAATCAGTACTTGAGAAAAGTCGGTGCTGCTGCCGCGTCGCCTGGACGTGAACGTCCAGGCTGAGCAGGCAAAGAGTGCTGAAGCACCTTTCGCCAACGTGGACGGCGGCTCCGAAGCCACCACAGCCTGCTTCAGCAGGCTTCTGCTGCTGAGCCTGGCGCTTCAGCGCCGGGCGGAGGGCGGATTTCTCAACTACTGATAATCAGTGGTGACGACGGCCTGTGATGAGCGATGTGGAAAGGCGTCCCGTTACTTTCGAGGAGGCATCAGAAGATGGTCACCAATCGCGAACAGCCTATGCTGGTCATCGAGGAGGGGCAACTGGCGGGGCATAAATGGGTGCTGGACAAGGAGACGGTCATCCTGGGCCGGGATGGGGATTGTGACGTCGTTCTGCCAGAACGGCTGGTCTCCCGGCATCACGCAGCCATCCACTGTAAAGACGGCGGGTACCTGCTGGAAGACCTGGGAAGCAAAAACGGGACTTTCCTCAACGGCCAGGCCGTGACCGGCCCGGTTGCCTTGCAGGATGGGGATGAAATTCAAATCGCGTTATGCTTCCGCCTGATCTTCGTGGATGCGGGCGCGACGGTACCGCTGGTATTTGAGAAAGCCCAGCCCAGCCGGGGCATCCGCATTGACAAGGACAGCCGTCGCGTGTGGGTTGGCGATTGTGAGATCCTACCCCCTCTCTCGCCAGCCCAGTACCGCCTGCTGGAGCTGTTGTACGATCGGGCCGGGGCGGTGTGCAGCCGTGAAGAGGTGGTGCGCGCGGTGTGGTCAGACGAGTTGGAGGAAGGGGTGTCGGAACAGGCCATTGACGCCCTGGCCCGCCGCCTTCGCGAGCGGCTGGCCAAGGTTGACCCCGACCATTCCTATATCATCACCGTGCGTGGTCACGGCTTCCGCCTGGAGGTCCAGGGGGCATAAGCGCCGGAAGCCCGTGGGCAGCACCGGTTACGCCAGTATCGCCTCCGCCTGTTGGCGGATCTCCCCCAGCCGCTGGCCCATCTCCTCGCGCCCGCTGGCCTCCAGGTTCTCACCCAGGGCGTCCATGATCTCCAACAGCTCGTCGTTGACCTGCTCGGCGTTCTCCTCCAGCAATTCCTGTGTGCCCTGAGGGTATTCGGCACGCAGCAGTTGGTTGATGAAGCGAATCTCCGGGGGCGCGTCTTCCTCAACGATGGCAAATATCAACTCCATCAGGTTCATCAGTTCCTCGGCGACGGCTTCCTGCCCTTCCTCTCGTGCACCTTGAATGTTGGCCGTGAGGAGGGATATGAACACGTCGTCAATCTCGTCGAGGTGGGCGCGGATTGCCTGCTCGCGATCCTCGCTGCCCCAGATTTCCTGCAAGAGCCGTCCGGCCCGGTCGAACTCCGCCCTGGCCTGCATGTCCAATCTTTTGACGATTTCCAGTATCTTCGTTCGCAATTGCTGCAGGCGCTCGGCTTCCTGTTCGTCGGCTGCTTCAATCCGATCACTCAGCATCTGGAAGAACTGATAATCCACCAGTGGGCTGACGGCTGCAACCAGCACCTCCACCACGCTGTCGTCCTGGGCGTTGATGATCTTCTCCAAGAGTTCCTCACGAGTGATCTTTTCCCCTAGACTCTCCAGGGCTTCGCGCTGCGCTCGAACACTGCGGCCCAGGCTGCTCATCTCCAGCAACTTGCTGCGCAGCGCTAACAGGCGTTCCGCGAGCGAGCGCTGTCCCCTGGCATAGGCAGTGTTGATCGAGGCGGTGAGCATGGCAAAGAAATCGTAGTCCATGTCCTCGTCGTGCTCCGCTGCCAGTGCCTGGAGCTCGAGCTCGTCGCTGACCTGGAGAAATTGCTCGACCAGGCGGCTCTTGGCCCGCTGAGCTTCCAGCATCTCCGGTGTGACCCCATCAGCTTGCAGGATGGCCTCTACTAAGCTGGGCAGCGTGAGGAATATCTTGGGCTGCAAGAGATAAGCCTTGCGCTGTTCTGGCGGAATAGAGTTTATGATCGCGTTGGTCATATCGCCAATGAGCCGTTGCTGGGCATCGCCGGTGAGATTCAGTGTATTGGGTGTGAATACGAAAAGCAGCTCCTTGCCGGGGTCGTGGTATACAAACGGCACGTTGAGCATCCCACTGGTTCCGCATTGCGGGCAGGCGGCAACGTTTAACCGGCCTTGTAACAGCATAGCCTTGAACTCGGGATGACGGCCAACGTCAAGCACGTTCAGAATTGGGGCCGCAAATTGGTTACCACAGCGGGGGCAGGTGACGGAGACCAGTTGGGGTGGGCGTTCAGACATATTATTCACGATTCCTTTCGAGGATATTTCAATCTAAATGGACCGCACATCGAGTGGGGATTATAGCACATTTAGTGGTTTTAGCAAGCTGAGGATTAGTTGCGGGGCAGGGCGAAGACAAACGTCGCCCCCTGACCTGGCGCGCTCTCTACCCACACGCGCCCCTGGTGAGCTTCGATCACGGCCTTGACCAGGAATAGGCCCAAGCCCGCGCCCTGGGTGCGCCGGCTGAGACTGCTCTCCACCCGGTAGAAGCGGTCAAAGATGCGCTCTTGCTCTTCTTTGGGGATGCCTATGCCCTCGTCGCTCACGGCGACGTACACCCAATCGTCGTCAGCTCGACCACTGACGCGGATCGTCCCCCCCTGCGGTGAGTACTTAATGGCATTGGAGAGCAGGTTAGTGAGCACCTGGCGCAGGCGCTCGGAGTCGCCCAGCACGGGGGGAAAGTCAGGCGGGAAATCCAGGCTGAGGATGTGCTTATGGGTCTGGGTGCGGAATTTCTTCACCGTCTGCGCGGCCAGCTTGTCCAGGGCCACGTATCCCAGCTCCAGCTTGAGCGCACCGGCCTGCAAGCGTGATGCGTCGAGCAGATTGTCAATGAGCTGGTTGAGACGGTCGCTTTCCTCCTCGATCACGGCCAGACTTTCGCGCAAGGTCTGTTCGTCCCACTTGGCATCCTCACGACGAAGAGTGCTGGCGTAGCCCTTGATCAGCGAGACCGGGGTCTTGAGTTCGTGGGAGATCACGGAGATGAAGGTGGACTTCATCTCCTCTGCCTCGCGGAAGCGGGTGATGTCGCGCACGTTGGCGATGACGTTCACCAGTTCCCCGTCATCGTCGAACAGGGGGGAGTAGGTGATGCCCACAGTAATCACACTCCCATCGCTGCGCATAACGTCCCCTTCGACGTACAGGCGTTCGCCAGGGCTCTTGAATTTCAGCGGGCACTCGGTCTCGCAAACGCTGTGGCTCTGCTGGTGGTCGCGGAGATCAAGAACCTCGTGGCAGGGCCGGCCTATCGCCCGACTGGCTGGCACCCCGGTCATCTCCTCCAGCGCTTTGTTGAACACCTCTATCCGGTACTCGCAATCGAGGATCATTATCCCGTCGCCGGAGTTGGCGATGATGGCATCCAGACGACGCTTCTCGTTGATGACCTCCTGATACAGCCGCGCGTTTTGCACGGCGATGGCCGCCTGGTCGGCAAAACTGGCCAGTACCTGGCGATCGTTGGCGGAGAAGGCCGCTCCCTCGGTGCGAAAGACGTAGATCATCCCCGTCAGAGAGTTGCGGATGACCAGGGGCAGGGCCACCACCTGGCGCAGGGGTATTCCCAACGCAGCCGAGACCAGAGCCAGTTTCACCTCCAGGTCAGGGATGGTCCAGCGGGCCAGGTCTGTCCGCTCCAGGCGATAGGGGATGTCGGCGAACAGGGGCGCGAACAGGTGGGGGAGCTTCGCTGGCAGACCGTAGCTGGCCCGTACTTGAAACGTGCCGTCGTCCTGGCGCAGGGCGATGAGCCCAGCGCGGCCACGCAGCATCTCTACCGCGTATTGGATAATCAGCCGCAGTACAGCGTCCAGATCCAGTTGGGCTGTGATCGCCCGGCTGATCTCCAGCAAGTATTCGCGCTGTCGCACTTGATAATCCCGCAGCATGGTGCTCTCCTGACGCTGACTCTCCCGCAGGTTACAGAAACCGGTGGGAGGGGTTGACCTACTCTCTCATTTCAAAATCCGCAGAAAGAGAGGAGTGAAAGCAAGCGATACCGTGGCCACCAACTGTACCAGGATGTCCAGGGTGGGGCCGGCGGTGTCCTTGAGTGGGTCGCCCACTGTGTCGCCGATTATGCTGGCTTTGTGGGCCAGTGATCCCCGGCCGCCCATCTCACCAGCCTCAATCCGCTTCTTGGCGTTGTCCCAGGCTCCGCCGACGTTGGCCATGAACAGGGCCAGGAAGATGCCACAAACGATGCACCCGGCCAGCAGCCCGGCCAACGCCTCCCGTCCCAGGGTAAGGATGGTGACGAAAGGAACGCTGATGGCCAGCAAGCAGGGCAACACCAACTGCCCCAACGCCCCCCGGGTGGCGATATCCACGCAGTGAGTGTAGTCGGGTTGCGCTTCACCCTCCAGCAGACCGACGATCTCGCGGAATTGGCGACGCACCTCGATGACCATCAACTGCGCCGTGCGCCCCACCGATTTGATAACCATAGACGCGAAGAAGGCCGGCAGCACGCCGCCGATGAACAGTCCGGCCATCACCCTGGGATCCCGAATGTCGAGACGGACGATGTTAACCGCCTCCGAGTAGGCGGTGAGCAAGGATATAGCGGCGGCAGCGGTGGCGCTGGAGGCGAAGGATTTGCCGATGGCGGCGGTGGTGTTGCCCACCGCATCCAGGCGGTCGGTGATGTGTCGTATACGTGGGTGCTGCTGGCTCATCTGAGCGATCCCGCCGGCGTTGTCGGCGATGGGGCCGTAAGCATCCATCGCCATATTCATCCCCAGCGTGGAAAGCATGCCCAGGCCGGAGAGGGCGATGCCGTACAGCCCGGCGAAATGATGCGCCACAATCATGCCCACGCCCAACAGGATCATGGATAGCACGGTGCTCTCCAGACCTACAGCCAAGCCCATGATGATGTTAGTAGCCGCTCCCGTCTCGCTGGCCAGGACGATAGAATGAATTGGCTTCTTGTAGGTATAGTACTCGGTGTTCAGACCGATGAGGATGCCCACAATCAGGCCGGCGGCAGTGGCATAAAAGGCTCCTAGATACCCCAGGTAGAAGTAAGAGAGGATCAGGATACCCAGCAGCGCCAGGACACTGCTGACCAGCAACCCTATCCTGAAAGTAGCCTCCGGCTTGATTTTTTCCAGTTTGGTGAGCAGCATCACAGTCATAATGGCCAGCGCCGAGGCCACGAGGCCGTTGGCCACGGTCAGAAAGGGGAAGACGATACCCTTCATGCCCAAATACACGCCCCCGACGCCCTGGGCAGCGGCCCCGATGATTAACGACGAGATAATCGTATCGGTGTAGGATTGGTTCAGGTCGGACCCCAAACCGGCCACGTCGCCCACGTTATCTCCCACCTGGTCGGCGATCACGGCGGCGTTGCGGGGGTCGTCCTCAGGGATGCCTACTTCCACTTTGCCCACCAGATCGGCGCCGATGTCCGCTGCTTTAGTGAAAATGCCGCCTCCGACGCGGACGAAAATGGCCACAAAGCTGGCGCCCATCGAATAGCCGGTGATGACCGTCAGTGGCCCGGGGGTAAAAGGCAGGAGTTCGAAACACAGATAAGTTCCTGCAATACCCAGCGCCCCCAGACTGACTACGGCCATGCCCATCACCGCTCCGCCGGAGAAAGCCACGTGCAAGGCTTTGCTCAGGCCGTCTCTGGCAGCGAAGGTGACACGGCCGTTGGCGCGAATGGCAATGCTCATGCCAATGAAACTGGACAGGGCCGAACAGACAACCCCCACCAGAAAGGCGAACGTGACGTATACGTTCAGCACAAGGGCCAGGAACACGGCGAAGACCAGGGCCGTCAATCCCATCACGCGATATTCCCGCCGCATAAAAGCCGTCGCCCCAATCCGAATGGCGCGGGAGATGTCGGCGATTTCCGGCGGGCCGGGGTCGTTTTTCAGGGTGCTGTAGGCCAGATACAGGCTGAAGATCAGCCCCAAAAGACCTAACAGGGGTACAAGGTATAAAGCGGTGTCGGGCATTTACGTCTCCTTATTCGGCTAAAATGGTTGGGGGGCTGAGCGCGGCTCGGAAATGCGAAAGAGAAATGGCTGGCTGGGGCTGGCAATTCTAACGCAACTCTAACGTTACTCTAATGTTATTCTAACACAAACCGCGTACAATAGCAATCGAAAACGGGGTTGAAGACCCCGATGGTAAGCAAGGAATAATTAGCGACAGGGGAGGTGGTACACATGTCAAGCATTGTAAAGTGGGAACCATTTGAGGACCTGGTTTCTCTGCGGGATGCCATGGATCGTCTGTTTGAGGAGAGCTTCATTCGCCCCCGGACCTGGCTGGTGCCTTTCGAGGGTGGGCTGGCGGTAGACGTTTACGAGACGGATGACAACGTGGTGGTTGAAGCTGCACTGCCGGGGGTCAAGCCTGAGGACATCGAGATAAGCATCACCGGCGACGTGCTGACCATCAAGGGCGAGACCAAAGACGAGAAAGAAGTCAAGGCCGAGAACTACATTCGCCGCGAACGACGTTACGGCTCCTTCTGCCGTTCGGTCTCCCTGCCGGCCGGTCTGGATGGAGACAAGGCCGAGGCTGAATTCGAGCACGGTGTCCTCAAGCTCACGATTCCTAAGACCGAGGAGGTTAAACCCAAAGTCATCAAGGTCAAGGCCAAGAAGTAGACAGGGCGACAAAGTGACAAAGTGACAAGGAGACAGGGTGCAAAGTACACCTTGTCTCCTTTTTCATTTTCCATTTCCATGTTCCAGTGCCCGTCACTCAGTTTTTTCTCTCTTGTCTCGCTCGTTGTCCCCGCCATAAGCCTGTCCCATCGCCCCGGCGGTGACGGCGGCGTAAACCGCGCCCAGCGAGGTCAGAAAGTCCTGGGACCCTTCCCAGAACGGCGGCGTGCCCAGCCGCTTGAGCAGGGCGGCCTCGACGGGTGGCGGGGCTACCGTCACTCGAAAGTCGTCTATGTCCTCACCCAGATCCCAATAGTGGTCGAGACAGGTTTCCAGTGGTGCACTCTCAACGGCTGGGGCTGGCTCCGGCTCATACGTGGCCGCCGGTTCGGCGATGACGGCAGCCCCGGCAGCGCGCTTGGCCCGCAGCGCCTCCATGATCTGCTCCTTCGTCCGCCCACGCAGGCGAAAGAGCATGAACGGGTCGTCGTCAAACCGCTCACCCAGCAGGTAGTAGACGGCGGCGATGTGCTTGCAGGGGTTGGCCCAGTCCGGGCAGGAGCACGAGGTGATCAGGTCTTTCGACCGCCCCGGAAAGAGTGATACCCCTGCCGTGGCGAAGGCCTCCTCGATGTTTTGCGGCATCTCGCCGGCCAGGAGTTTGGCGGCGAAAAGGGCTTGCCCGGCCATTGCCTCAATGACCTTGTCCCACTCCGCGTCGCTGAGAGGGGCGATCTCGATCCTTACTTTGTAGGGCGTGCGGCGGGAGCCCTGCACGCGAGCGGTGATCAGCCCCGCCTGCTCGTTGATCTCCAGCACCTGGCCCTTACGGGCGTAGCGCCGCCCCCGCCCCAGACGCCCCGAGTCCATAATCGCCTCCAACGCACGGGTCCAGCGCCCAGCCCACCAGGTCTGGCCAATTCTTCCCCGTTTGCTTTTGGCTTTGATCCCGCCCTCTACTTCGATGGGGCGTGAGGGCGGAAAGTAGTCCCAGTCGTCACGATAATACCGCCGTCGGGCCATTATCACCACTCCTTAAAATTCGCCATTCAATCTCCCACCGCCTCCCGCCGCAGGGTGAACAGATCACGCAACTGCTCGGTGGAGAGCTCGGTCAGCCAGGCTTCGCCCGTGCCGATGACGGTGTCCGCCAGAGCTTTTTTGCTCTCGATGAGCTCGTCAATGCGCTCCTCCATCGTGCCCACGCAGATGAACTTATGCACCAACACGTCCCGTTTCTGCCCGATGCGGAAGGCGCGGTCGGTGGCCTGATTCTCCACGGCCGGGTTCCACCAGCGGTCGAAGTGAAAGACGTGGTTGGCTCGCGTCAGGTTCAGCCCCAGACCGCCAGCCTTGAGCGAGAGGACGAATATCGCCGGGCCGTGCGGATCCTCCTGGAAACGGGCTATCATCCGGTCGCGCTGCTTGGCGGGTGTGCCGCCGTGCAGGAACAGTACCTCGCCCCCGAAGGTGGCCTGCAGGTGGGCCTTGAGCATCTTCCCCATCTTGGCGAACTGGGTGAAGACCAGCGCCCGGTCGCCCACGGACAATGCTTCCTCCAGCATCTCCGTCAGACGGGCCAGCTTGCCCGACCGTCCAGGCAGGGCGCTGCCGTCGCCCAGTAACTGCGCCGGATGATTACAGACCTGCTTCAGCTTCAGCAGTGTGGACAGCACCACACCCCGCCGCTGGATGCCCTCCGACTCCTCGATCTGGCGCAGCGAATCGCGCACCACGGCCTCGTACAAAGTGGCCTGCTCTGGGGTCAGGTTGCAGTAGACTTTCATCTCCATCTTTTCGGGCAAGTCCTGAATCACGCGCGGGTCGGTCTTCACCCGGCGCAGGACGAAGGGCCCGATTAGCGACTTCAGCCGCTTGGCGGTCTCCTCGTCCCGGTAACGCTCGATAGGCAGGGCGAAGCGCTTACGGAATTTCTGCCGCGAGCCCAGATAGCCGGGGTTCAGGAACTCCATGATGGACCACAATTCCGAGAGACGGTTTTCCACCGGCGTGCCCGTCAGCGCCAGGCGGTAGTCGGCCGGCAGGCGGCGGGCGGCCTGGGACTGTTTGGCCGATGGGTTCTTGATGTTCTGTGCCTCGTCCAAAATCACTCCGCCCCACTTCACCGCCGAAAGTATTTCCTCGTCACGGCGCACCAGGCTGTAGCTGGAGATGACCACGTCATGTTGCTGGGCCGCAGCGATGAAGTCCTCGCCGGTCAGCCGGTCGCTGCCGTGATGGACCAGCACCCGCAGGCCAGGTGCGAAGCGGGCCACCTCCCGCTGCCAGTTGCCGACCACCGACGTCGGGCAAACGATCAGAGCAGGCCGGTTGTAACCCCGCTCGCGGTCGTGCAGGATCAGGGCAATGGCCTGGATAGTTTTGCCCAGGCCCATGTCGTCGGCCAGGCAGGCCCCCAGCCCCCATCGCCGCAGGAAAGCCAGCCAGGAGAAGCCCCGCACCTGATAGGGCCGCAGTTTCCCGACGAAGCCTTTGGGCGCGCTCAGCAGCGGCAGGGCGCGTTCCGCCCCGGCTGCCTCGGTCAACTGGCGCAGCATGTCCTTTATCCAGCCCGTGGACTCGACGCCGGTGACCGGCAGTTCCCCTGCCATGTCGTCCGGCCCCAGGGACATGCGCAACGCCTCGCGCAGGGTCATCTCCCCCTGATCGCGTTGCGACTCCCAGAAGCGGATGGCCGCCTCCACCTGCTCGGGCTGGAGCTCCACCCACTGGCCTCGAATCTGCACCAGGGGCATTTTCAAGGCCGCCAGCTTGTCGAACTCCTCGCGGCTCAGTGGCTCCCCGCCCAGGGAGAGTTGCCAGTTGTACTGGACGAGCGAGTCCAGGCCCAGCAACCCGGAGCTGACCACCTGCTCGGACTTTTTGCTGGGAGAGAGGCGCATACGGACGCCCAACCGCGCGCCGCGTTTGTGCCACCACGGGGGCACGAGAACCCCAAACCCGCTGCTTTCCAGCAATAGCGCGGTCTCGCGCAGGAAGGTGTACGCCTCGTGGACGGTCAGCGCGCACGCCTCGGGCCGCGCCGACCGCAGACAACGCTCCAGCGGGGGGAACATCCGCGAAGCCAGCCCCAACCCGGCCAGCAGGCGCTCCTGGGGCCGCTCGAAACGGCGATTCAGGAAGCGAAGTGTGCTCCCGCGCTCGCGCCACACTTTCCTGGCGGGCACCAGCAGACTGAGGTCGTCGGTGGCTTGCAGGAAGAAACGCAACGTCCAATCCCGGACGTCAGGCTGGCCCAACGCGGGTTGCTCCGGCGGCTCCAGACGGAAGCAGATGCGAAAGCCGCCATCGCCCGCCACCCGCAACCGTTCCATCCAGGCACGCCACTGATCGTAGAAGGCCGCCAGTTGGCCACGCTGCTCCGGCGGGGCATCCAGGATACCATCCGGGGAGAACAGCGCCGCCAACCAGAGGCCGGTCACATCAGACGGCGGCCGGCTGGCCCTGCCTCGGCGGCGCGGCTGCGATGGGGCCAGCGCGCCCCATTCGCGCACGGCAGCGTCCACGATTGCCCCCAGGAAGCTCTCGACGAGCGTGTAGGCGTTCGGTGGCTCGCTCTCTTCCGCCGATTTTTTCTTCCGACGGGGGTATGAGACCGGCCGCAGGCCACGGCAGATGGGGGGCATGGCCCGCACCAAGCGGCTGACCCGCTCCCGGTCACTTGGCTAGTCCAGGGCCGGCTGCCAGATGGCACGCAGCGCCGGAGTTTTCGCCGATCCGTGCCGCACCAGCGCGGGCAGGAACCGCTGGCGGGCCAGGAGCTCCAGCGCGAACTTGGCCGCCGCGTTCCAGAAACGCAGGTCACTGCCAACGGCGACGCCCGGTCGTGGCTCCAGTGGCAGGGGAACCAGCAGGGCCAGCGTCTGCATGGGGTTCAGAGCCAGACCGGCGACCTCCCACAGGCCGAGGCCGGAGGGCTTGATGTCTTCTTCGGCTTCTTCGCCATCGCGGATTAGCTGTGGGGAAGCCAGTGGCCCGCGATTGGACGAGGGCAGCAGGACGTGCGCCTGGGTTACAAGTTCCTCGGTGGGGGGGAATCCAGCGTCGGGCAGCAGGCGGCGCAGGGCATCCAGAATCTGCTCCGGCGTCGCCTGAAATGGATGTGGCAAAGCCCTGTCGGGCCGGGGTTGTGGGCGGCGCCCACGGCGTTTGGGCCGTGGTCTGGGCTCGGACGTCTCGCCCCAGATGATGAAATTGCCGGCAGTGCCGGGTGTTGGGCCGGGGAGCCAACTTCCGTGCAAAACGATCATTTAATGCGCCTCAAACGAACAGTGAATCAATGACCAATAAACCAATGACCAAATCTCAAAGCCCGAACCTTCGGTAGTCTCCCCCTTGTGTGTTGGTGCTCCTCGTCCGCCCCGCCGGGCGCTAAACCGCCCGGCTACGAGGTGGAAAGCCCCCTTCGGGGGCTCCAGAGGCCCGGAGGGCCTTGCATCTCGTAGCCCGGATGTTCCACGTCCGGGCGGGTCTGAGCGACCAACACGTTACCGGGAGACCACCGAATCTTCAAACGGCAGGAAATCCACGAAAGGGTTTAGGTCCAGGAGATCGTAGCCCTGGCCCGGATGCGCCGCCGGGCAAACCAGGCGCGTACCCGGTCGTAAACACCCATCAGCGTGTGGAACGAACGGGCCACCACGCTGCTGACGAACACCAGGAAAGTAGACAGGGTAGCGATGACCGAGAACCACCCGCTCAGCTCTTTGGGGTCGAGGGGGATTTTCAGTGCCTGGCTCTCGATCATCGAAGGTAGTGCCTGGCTGGCGGCGGATGAGACGCCCAGGGCCAGTCCATTCAACAAGGGCAGAAGCGCGCTCACGACGACCACGCCCACAACTCCTCCGAGCAGGATCAACGCCGCGTAGATGATTCTGGACATCCAGTTGATCCACTCCCGGTCCGAGGGGAGGAGGTAGCTCGCTGGCCGGCGGTCACCGCGTACCAGGTCGCCCCAGATTTCAGCCTGGCGGGCCAGGCGCTCGTAAAGGGCCCGCTCCTCATCGGCGGAGAGATCAACCACCATCCCGCTGTACGATCCAAACTTGCGCAGCTTCAGCTTGTAGCGCAGCCGCCGCGCCCAGCTAAAACGCCGCATGGCGAACAGCAGCCTGTAAGAAATGCGCAGCCGGCCATCGCGCCCCCGTTCCATCTCGGCAGCGATCCCCCACCGGTCCAGGCTGTGAACCAGCGCCGGCACGACATCCGGCGGCAGGGATTCTTCGAGTGTGCGGAGTTGACCGATCAGCTTTCCCATTCGCTGGCGCGAGAGCAGGTCTCGCCAGGTCTCTTTCACGCGCACCTTGTGCCTCGCGGCCCGGCCCGGTGGCCACATGTACCAGTAGGTATCGGCCAGGCTGCCGCCCAGGGAAAAAGCGGTGGCCAGGGTCTGCGAGCGCGCGGCCAGTGCGATCCACGCCGAGCGGCCCCAGGCCTCCAACACGGGACGCACGGTCTGCACGCCGGGCAGGGGATGGGCCTTTGGATCCGCCATGTATGCGTAGACCAGGTCCGGCAACGAGGCGAGCGTCACCTCGGAATCCTCGCCTGGCTGGGGCACTGCCAGCTTCAGGCCCTGGGCCAGCACCAATGCCCGCTGCGCGGCCATGCCCAGCTCGTCGCCGGGCAGGACCTCGTGGCTGCTGAAGGACAGGCGGTCGCTGGCTTTGGCTTTACGAGGCGGGGTGATGCCCCGTCGCCAGCGGCCCAATATCTCGGCCAGAGTCCAGCCCAGGCTAAGGGCCTGTTGCACCTGTCGCGCCTGGCCCTCGGCCACGCCGGGCTGTTGCTCTCCTTTGTCCTCTGTCATGCTGCCCACTCCTCACATCGCGATACGGAGGTGCCAGGCACTTCCAAAAGTGCCGGGCACCTGGTTACACGAGTGTCGTCTTATAGGTACGAAATACTTTGTAGATTTCCCCGCCCAGGCGACGGGCCATGCGGTTCATCATCACGTTGTTCTCGGCCACCAGCGAGAGATCGAGCCACTCGTAGCCCTTGGCCATGATTGCTTTGGCCGTCTCGATGTAGAGCAACGAGTCCAAACCTCGGCCGCGATACCCATCGAGGATCCCCAGGATTTTGAAAGTAGCCACGTTGATCTGCCGCTTGTACCACAGGACTTTGAGCCAGCCGACAGGGAACAGGCGGCCATTGGCGTGCCGCAGCGCCTGGTTGAAGTCGGGCAGGGTAATGGCAATACCCACCGGCTTGCCATCCACCTCGGCCAGCAGGGCCAGGTCGGGGTCAACGACGCTGCGCAGGCTCTCAGCGAAACGCTTGAACTCCCCTTCGTCCATGGGAACATGGTTGCGCATGTGGCCCAGGGCGCGGTTGATGATGTCCATAGCGATGGCCACTTCGCTGTCCCACTCTTTCATCCGCACCGGGCGGACGGTGACCTTCTCCCGGCGACGCACGGCCTCGGCCACGCGCAGAATCTTGGGTGGTATCCTGCCGAGATCGTTGTTGAATGGGGCGACATCAATGCGATAGGCGTAGCCGTCGCGGTACTTCTCCAGGCCGAATCGCTCCAGCAGACCAGCGTAGTAGGGCGGGGTGTGACCCACCAGCAACACCGGCGGATAGTCGAAACCTTCGACCAGAACGCCAGGGCAATCGTCCATGGAAAAATAAAACGGGCCGCGAATCTCGGTCATGCCCCGCTGTCGCGCCCAATCGCAGGCCGTGGTCAACAGGGCCTCGGCGGCCGGATAGTCGTCCAGCACCTCGAAAAAACCGAACCCGGCGGCCTTTTCGTTGAGGTAACGATTGGAGCGGTGGTTGATCCAGCCTACGATGGTACCCACGTCTTTCCCCCCGCGCCGGGCCATGAACAGGGCCGCCTCCCCGTATTGGAAAAACGTCCCCCGCGCTGGATCGAGGGTGCGTCGCCGCGAGCTGAGCAACGGCGGCACCCACAGGGGGTCGTCGCGATACACCTGCCAGGGGAAGCGGATGAATCGCTCTCGCCCGGCCGCATCCTCAATCTGCATAATCTCGATAGATGATGTCATGCGGTTTCCTCCGTATGGACGGCGACTTGCCGCCCTGTAATGTAAAACAGACCTTATGACAAAATTGTGACCAGCACCCACGAGCACACGAAGCCGATTCCCAGGCCGACGACGACGTCGCCCAGGTAATGCAGGCCCAGGGCCACACGGCATAAGGCGACGAGCACAGCCCACGGGTAGAGGATTGCCGCCGCCAGGGGCGAGTGTGCTCCGACCACCACGGCAATGCTGGCCACCCGCGCTGCGTGCCCGGAGGGGAAAGAATAGCGGTCGGTGGTGCCCCGCGAATAGAAGCCACTGCGTTCCTGTGGACGCCGGCGGCGGACGAGAGCTTTGAGCAGCATCGTCGTCCCCACGGCGAGTACCACTGCCAGGGCCGCGACGAGTACTAAGTGGCGCGCGACAGAGCCCCCCGCTATCCAGGCAAACACCGACGCGGCCAGCCACAGCCAGCTATCGCCCAGGTGCGCGCCCAGCATCGCCGCCCGGCGCAGACAAACGGCCTTCGCTGGCAGGGTAAGACGGGCACTCAGAGCACTGTCCCACGCAGCAAGGTTTCGCATAGGCTGATCAGTGAGCGACATTCACGCGCCCGCCCGCTGAAACTCAGTGCGGACCAGGTCCAACTGATGTGGCTTGTCCACGTCCATTGCCAACTCGGCGTAAGGCGCGATCACTGCTTTCCCAGAGTACCCAAGAATCTTGCTGGCCCGTTGCTCCACCTGAGCGAGAGTCAGTCGCCGGGTGGCGAAGCGAAACAGGGTCATGAAACCCAGCAAACGAACCAATCCCCACATACTCTTACGCGAAGCCAGGGCCTTGCGGATGAAATCCAGATTGGCAGTCATGGCCTCCCGGCTGACCATATACAGATCGCCGCCGGCGAAAGAGCCATCGCGGAGGGTGCGGAAGCTGCGTCCAGAGTTGGGGAAGCGTTTTTCCATTACAGACCGCTCTACGATGGAGTAGAACACGTCCGCCTCCATCCCCAGGCAGGTCTCGACGAACCAGCCGACGATTTCAGCGGTGATCAACGGGATGTCCGCCGCACTGAAAACTATCTGCTCCACCTGTGGCTCCACGGTAATCAGATGCTCCATGCCGGTCAAGGCGTTCTCCAGCATCTGCCCCTGATCCGCCACGTAGTCCACCGGCACTGCGAACCGCATCTCTTCTGTGGGCTCCAGCCCGACCACTACTATCCGCTGTATCAACGAACACCCGGCCAGAGCCTCCACTACGTGGTGGACCATCGCCTTGCCGGCAATAGGGATCATGGCCTTTTTCGGCACACCGGTATAGTCCAGCAGGACGTCCCGCGCTCCTGGATCTCCACCCGCGATAATGACTGCTCCGATCATTCTTCGCCTCCCATAGTCTGCCGAACTTCTACACAGTCCGGCCGTTGTCCTAAAGGAAGGTCAGGCCACACAGGCACAAACATCATCCACTGGTCGGGATGGTCGCGGATGAATCCCTCGAGGATGGCTATCACCCGGCGAGCATTGAGTAGCCGGTCTTTATGTCTGTCTCCAGTGCGGATCATGTCCATCGGAGGGGCGATATTGATAACGTACCCCATTTCTGCCTCGTAATAACAACAACCGACTAAAAGGATGGCCCCTGTTTTTAAGGCCAGCCGGATGTACCCCATGGGCAAGGGAGCGGGCCGGCCGAAAAACTGCACCATCTCCTCGCCGTGTCCGGTGGGACGGTCCACCCCGGTGGCTACCATACCTCCACTGCGTAGCCTCTTGACCGCTGCGCGCAGGGTGGCCACACATATTGGGGTAGTCATCAGGCCACCTGCGGAGCGAAGCCGGTTGAGTAATTGGAAGCCTTTGGGGGGATTGGCCAGGGTGAGCACTTGTAGAGAGATTCCCTGAGCTGCGATAGCCAAACCGGCCAAGTCAAAGTTGCTTAAATGCGCGGTGGCCAGGATTATTCCCTTGCCCTGAGCAAGCGCTTCGGTCAGATGAGAGCGAGCCGGAGGGGGGATATGGACTGTGGAAGCAATTGCCTGCGGTCCTTGCTTCAGAATGTGGAACAGATCATAGTAAGTGCAGGCTGCATAACGGAATACGTGGTAGGTGGCTCTGCTCAAAGTCTCATCGTCGGCAGATGTCCCCAGAACTTGCTGTAAATTGGCACGCACGACTTGATAGATTTGAGGAGAGATTCGGGTTAACAGGGTGGCTGCAGCGCCTGCCAACGCATATCCTGCACGCCGAGGGAGATACCTGGCCATGATCATTCCCATGCCAATTGCCGGACGGCTACTAATCACATCTTGAATCCTCATCTTCCGTTTTCTCCCCCACAAGCCGAACCTGTGTGTGAATGGCCTATGCTCCTCCTTTGCTTTCATGTAAGAAAGCTCGAGCCTCTATGAACACGGGGATGCCGCGCATCAGGCACAGCACAACCGCGATCCAACTCACCGCTGAGGAAAAAATCCATACTGCCCGCCAGAGGAATTCATGCGGTGTGCCCATAAGAGGTGTTTGCAAACCATGAGCAAGGGCCAGGCCACAGAAGGCGACCCCTTTGGCCACTGCGTATCCTGTGCGCATTGGCCTCGAAACTACCAATCGCCTTCCCCACTTGGACTGCATCATCCCGAAGGGCGTTTTTCCCGAACTCACGCTCAGGCTACGCAGGGCATCCACGGTAACCCCCCGCAAAATAACGATGATGGGAATGGCTACCGGGATCAGCCCCAGATCAGCGAAACAGACCCATAATATAATCTCCACGGCTCGGTCTGCTGCGATATCTAATACACTGCCCAGAAGAGAGGTCTCGTTGCGAGACCTGGCAATAATACCGTCAAATGTGTCCATTAGGATGAGCAAAAGAATCGCCGGGACGGCTATCAGCTTTCCCCCAACACCACCGAGGTAAAGCAGGAATATAACGGCAATTAGTAAGGGAAAGCGAAGAAGTGTTACCTTATTGGCCATGTTTTTCTCCAATAATGCGCTCAATCCAACGCGGCAGCCCGATGGACGAACCGTCCATCCAGCACGGTGGCCAGCACCTCGGTGTTGAGGATGTCCATCGGGTCGCAGGTGAAAATATCGCGTGAAAGCACGACCAGGTCGGCCAGCTTGCCCGGTGTGATCGAGCCGGCGACGGCTTCCTGGCCGGCGGCATAAGCGGCTCCCCGGGTGTAGGCTCTCACCGCCTCGGCGACGGTGAGCCGCTGCTCTGGATACCATCCCTCCTCGCCCGGCGAGCCATCCGGCCGGCGACGGGTTACTGCCGCGTGAATGCCCCGCAGCGGGTCCAGGGATTCCACCGGGCAATCCGAGCCGAAAGCCAACGCCGTGCCTGCTCGCAACAGGCTGCGCCAGGCATAGGCCCACTCGCTCCGCGCACCCCAGTGGGCGTCCGCCATCTCCATGTCCGAGGTGGCGTGGATGGGCTGCATCGAGGCCACTACCCCCAGCTCGGCCAGACGGGGGACGTCCGCTGGATGCAGGAGTTGGACGTGCTCGATGCGGTGGGGCAGCGCCGGAGCTACGGCTGTCCGTGGCTGCTCGATAACCGTCGCCAGCGCGTCCAGTACAGCACGGTTGGCCGCGTCGCCGATGGCGTGAACGGCCACGCTCAGTCCTGACCGGTGAGCCGTGCCCACCAGGCGGCGCAATTCCCCTGGTGGCGTGACCACGATCCCGCGATTGTCCGCTTCGCCCTCGTAGGGTTCGATCATGGCTGCCGTGCGCGAACCCAGCGCGCCGTCGGCAAACATTTTCACCCCGCCAATACGCAAGAAATCATCGCCGTAGCCCGAACGCAGGCCAAGCTGAATCGCTGCTTCCAGATTTATAACCGGAATGTGCATCAACACCCGCAGGCCAAGTTTGCCCTGCCGGTGAAGCATCTGAAAAGCGGCGAAGGCCTCCTCGTCCTCGCAGTCGTGGATGCCTACCAGCCCGGCCCGTTGCGCGTTGGCCATGCCCTCTTCCAGCGCGTTCAGCAGTGTTTCCCTCGGTGGCCGGGGGATGACTTTCTCAACTAACTCGATAGCCTTTTCCTTAAGAATGCCGGTGGGTTTGCCCGCCGCGTCGCGCTCGATCTCACCGCCAGCCGGATCGGGGGTCTGAGCTGTGATGCCGGCCTGGGCCAGCGCCCGGCTGTTGAGCCAGATAACATGGCAATCCTTGCTTTTTAAGACTACAGGGTGTTGGGGGGCGACGGTGTCCAAATCGGTCCGGGTAGGGAAAGCTCCCCCTGGCCACAAATTGCGGTCCCACCCCCCGCCAAGCAGCCACTCACCTGGAGGGGTCTGCGCCGCACGGGTGGCCACCCGCGACAGCGTCTCGTCCAGAGTAGGCACGTCCGCAAGGTCAATGTGCCGCAGGCGCAGTGAGTACTCCACGAAGTGGATGTGGCTATCCACGAAGCCGGGCACCACCGCCCGCCCCGCCAGGTCTATCGCCTCACCACCGGGGGCCAGTAGCTCACGCATGGCCGCGTCGTCGCCCAGGGCCAGCACGCGGTTGCCGGCAATCGCCACCGCCGGAGCACGCGGCAAACGCTCGTCCATTGTATAAATAACACCGTTGTAGAGAACAAGGTTTGCTTGCATTTCTGACCCCCATCCCTTCGGCTTCGCTCAGGACAAGCCCCGGCCCTTCCCCGTGAATACGCCCGAAGTAGTACGGTGGGATCATCTCCATCCTGCGAAGCCACCGGAGATCGGTCGCACCCAGACCGTTTGATTATAGCGTAATTTGTTTTCCTTGTCCAACTTGTTCCGCAGATGCAAGCGTTCAGGTGCCCGGCACTTATAAAGTGCCGGGCACCTGGCTTACTCACAGATGACAAATCTTCCCTTTTGTGGTATAGTATTCCAAACTTATTTACCCTCCCGCAGGTTCCTAAAGTCTGCAGGAGGGTAAGTGCACGAACACTTTCGCGATAATCGCGCTAGATCGGACGCTCGATGCCACGAACCTACGTTGCCCTCGACCTGGAAACCACCGGCCTGAGTCCCGACCGGGACGCAATCATCGAAATCGGGGCGGTGAAATTCCGTGACGATCAGGTACTCGACACCTGGTCCAGCCTGGTGAACCCCCAACGGCCTATCCCCTACAAGATCGAACAACTGACCGGTATCACCTCCAGGGAGGTCAGCCGGGCCCCAACTATAGAGTCTCTACTCGAACCGCTGAGGCGATTCGTGGGCCGGCATCCCCTCGTCGGTCATAACATTGTGAATTTCGACCTGAAGATCCTCCGCCGTTACAGGCTATTCCTGGACAATCTGCCCATTGACACCTTCGAGCTGGCCGGCATTCTATTGCCCCATGCCGCCCGTTACAGCCTGGGCAAGTTGGCCGAGGCGCTGGGTATCGCTTTCCCCAATCGGCACCGTGCCCTGGATGACGCCCTGGCCACAAAAGACCTGTTCCTGGCCCTGCTGCGTCAGGCGTCTTCCCTGGACCCGGCGGTGATCCGCGAGATCAACCGCCTGGCCGCGCGCGTGGATTGGCCGTTGCGGGAAGTGTTTCGCCAGGTGGAGAGGGAGCAGGCGCGCAATGCCTTCACCGGAGCGATTGGTCAGCAGTTGCGGGCCAAAGGGTTGGTGGGGAAAAGAGACGTGCTGGGTCTGATCCTCAGTCACGAGGATGAGATCAAACCATTGCGGCCTGCCGGGCGACGTACCCCCTTGGACGTAGACCAACTAACCGCGCTACTGGAGGAGGGCGGAGCGTTCGCCCAACAGTTTCCGGGATACGAGTACCGTCCCCCCCAGGTACAGATGCTGCGTGCCGTGGCCCGGGCGTTCAACGAGGGCCGACACCTCCTCGTGGAGGCCGGCACGGGCATCGGCAAATCGGTGGCCTACCTGCTTCCCGCCGTACACTTCGCGGTGCAAAACGGCGAGCGGGTAGTGATTTCCACCAACACCATCAACCTCCAGGATCAGCTCTTCAACAAGGACATCCCCGACTTGCGGAAAATACTGCCTTTCGAGTTCAGGGCCTGCGTGCTGAAAGGACGTAACAACTATCTGTGCCAGCGTCGGCTGGCCGCCCTGCGCCACTCTGGCCTGCTACAGCCCATCGAGATGCGAGTGCTGGCCAAGATACTCGTCTGGCTGCCCCACACCCGCACCGGCGACAAGGGTGAGCTGTTCTTGCCCAGCACCCAGGAACAGGCAGTGTGGCGACGGGTCTGCTCGGAGGCGGAGGCTTGCGCTGCAGATCGCTGTCCCTATCGCCAGCGCAATCAGTGCTTTTTCTACCGCGCCCGCCAGGTGGCAGAGGGTTCCCATCTCATCGTCGTCAACCACGCCCTCTTGCTCGCAGACGTGGCTGTGGAAAATCGGGTGCTGCCCGAATATCGCTATCTCATCGTGGACGAGGCCCATCACCTGGAAGATGCCACTACCAAACAACTGAGCTTCGAGGTGAACCAGGCTACCGTAGAACGGCTGCTGCGCGAGGTCGGTTCGGGCCAAAGCGACGCGAAGCGTTTCGGCGGCATCCTGGGCGAAGTACTGGGCCGCTGCCGGGGCAAATTGCCACGAGCCATCGAGGAGAAACTGACCGCGCACATCAAGCAGCTTCAGCGCGAGACGGAACAAGCCCGGCTGCGATTATATGACTTCTTCAACGACCTGACCTTATTTCTGGAAAGTCACAGTGAGGGCAAAGGGCAGTACGACCGGCGGGTGCGCCTGGAAGGCGGAATGCGCGCTCAACCGGCCTGGTCGAACGTGGAGATAGTCTGGGATAACCTTTCCGCACACCTCCTCCGTCTGTCGGATGGCCTGGAACAGTTGGCCGGTGGCCTGGGAGAGTTGACCAAGTACGACATTCCCGATGCCGAGGACCTGCGACAGGAACTTGCCGGGCTGGCCTCTCACCTGGCCACAATTCGGGAGCAGGCAGAGGCAATTGTGACCAATCCCTCGCCACGGGAGATTTATTGGGCGCAGATTGGGGCCCGCAGCAACACCGTCTCCCTGCACGCTGCACCCCTGCACGTGGGGAACCTGGTGCAGCGCCACCTGTTCCTGCCCAAAGAGTGCGTAATCCTTACCTCGGCAACTCTGCGCACCGATGGCACTTTCTCCTTCATCCGCGAGCGGTTGGGCGCTGACGAGGTGGACGAGGTAGCATTCGGCTCACCCTTCGACTTCGAGCGCCAAGTCCTGCTCTACCTGCCCACGGACATCCCCGAACCCCGCCAGCCCTACTACCAGAAGACGGTCGAGAAGACACTGGTGGAGTTGGCCCGCGCTACGCGGGGGCGGATGCTGGTACTGTTTACCTCGTACAGCCAGCTCCGCGCTACCTCCAAGGTCATCGCCCCTACCCTGGTCGAGGATGGCATCGTAGTCTTTTCGCAAGGGGATGGCACCTCGCGGGCCCAGTTGCTGGAGAACTTCCGCACAACCGAGCGGGCAGTACTCCTGGGGACGCGCAGTTTCTGGGAGGGGATTGACGTCATGGGTGAAGCGCTTTCCTGCCTGGTCATCGCCCGCTTGCCCTTCTCCGTGCCCAGCGACCCCGTCTTCGCCGCCCGTGCCGAGACCTTTGCGGACCCTTTTGGCGAGTACTCCGTACCAGAGACCATCCTCCGCTTTCGCCAGGGGTTTGGTCGCCTGATCCGCAGTAGCACCGACCGGGGAGTAGTCGTCGTGCTGGACAAGCGCCTGCTGACCAAGCGTTACGGGGTTGCGTTCCTCCACTCACTGCCACAGTGCACTGTACGCAGAGGCCCTCTGGTCGAATTGCCCCGTCTGGCCGCCGCCTGGATTGACGGCGGGCCTTTCGTCTCCAGTGCGGAGGACTCACAATAAGCCCGCGCTGTGATCAGACGGGAGGGCGCAGCGATTCCCCAGAGTGCTTTCGGCCCGATGATTCGACGGACTCGCCATGCAGCTCAGGCCGAGGGCACGAGATGATTTGACAAGTGCCTGGGATGCACCTATAATCTCCTCGTGCAAACGCGGTCAGACACAATTTCGCTTGCCCAAACAATTTCCCAGGAGGACACAACGTGATTGACGTAAACGAATTGCGCAAAGGTACCACCTTCGAGATGGATGGAGAGCTTTATAAAGTCATCGAATACCAGCACTACAAGCCGGGACGTGGCAAGGCCATCATCCGCACCAAGATTCGCAACCTGCGCACCGGGGCCACGGTGGATAAGAACTTTATTTCCGGAGATCGGGTGCAGGACGTTCGCATTGATAGTTTGGAAGTGCAGTACCTCTACCACGACGGCGACCTCTATTACTTTATGAACACCAGAACCTACGAACAGCCGGCGCTCAGCGCCAAGATGCTGGGGGACGCGGTGAACTACCTGGTTGAGGGGCAAACGCTGAGCCTCTCCGTGTACGAGGGCCAGCCTATTGACATAGAACTGCCCACCACCGTGGACCTGCGGGTGATCGAGTCCCCGCCCGGCTACGCAGGCGACACGGCCACCGGTGCCACCAAGCAGGTCACCACGGAAACCGGGCTCAAGGTCACCGTGCCCCTCTTTGTGAACGAGGGGGACGTCATCCGCGTGGATACGAGGGACGGGAGCTACGTCACCCGCGTGTAGACGGCGCTTCACCGCACAGGGCAGCGCAATACGAGCCAGGTGAAAGGCCCGTTCCTCCGGGAATGGGCTTTTCACTTACTGCGCCACCCTTTCCACGGGGTACGCCTATCCATCTCTCCGGCGAGCAACTGGAACGGGTTCTACGTGGAATAGTGGGGTTCGCGTCGGTGTCCCGATGCTCAAGCATCAGGCTGAAAGGACAAAGCCCGCTGAAGCGGGCCCAGGGCGCTTTAGCGCCCTTCGTCCTCTTAGCCTGGACGTTTACGTCCAGGCCTTCCGGCGATAGCCCCACGAATCCGCGAAGAACCCTGGAACGGTTCGTTTCACTACCGTACACTTCTCAGGCGG
>JAGGZG010000354.1 GCA_021162125.1 Anaerolineae bacterium | reverse complement strand
CTCAGCTACTGATTATGGGTGATCACCGGGCCCATTGGCCCAACACGGCGGTTGATGAACTTTCAGAGTTACTACTCAGGCCAGCGGTTGAAACCGCGCCTGAGGAGCGAAAGCTGGCTGTCCACCTGCGTGGACAGGCGCGTCCACGTAGGTGGACGCGCGGCTGCAAGCCCTCTAGAGGCGATTTCAATCGCTAACAGAAGTAGCCTGAGCAGTTACAACTCTCTCAGGTGGTTAGCACCTGCAAGGCTTTGGCCTGGACCTCAGGGTTCTTGCGCAGGTTGCTGTGATAGCTGGGGGGCAGGTAGTCGGACAGGTCCTGGGCCTGGGCCGAGACGGCCGCAGCAGGCTTTCCGATCCACAGGGTAAGCTTTTTCTGATAGGGGAACGGGTAGCTACTGGAGTCCACACCCGGCACGGTAGAAGCGCTCTCGACCGGCACCAGCAAATCGCCCAGGTACGCCGTGCGTCGGTACACGGTGAACCGTCCCCAGTTCACCGCCAGGCTGACGCGGATGTCCCCGTACAGGCAGTGATACGAGACCTCGGTGGGCATGGCACCGGGGGCGTTTAGCTCTTGCATAAACTCGCTATCCGCCGCCATTTGGCGGAGCGGCGGGGCGGTGACCAACCACGCGCCAGGCACTTCGGTGGCGAAAAACTCATCCCGGGCGCGATTTTGAATCTGGCGGAGGGCAGTCTCCAACTCGCGTAACTGAGTCGCCGGCTGACCGCCCAGGGCGGGCAATTTCTCCAGGAAGCGCAGCAATTTCGTCAAGAAAGAGCCCTCCGGCATCAGCCCTAACAGATTGAGGACGTCCAGTCCCCAGTTGGGAGAGCCCAGCTCGATGAGCTTGCGCACCGGACACGGCGTCCCCGGGTCCCACAGCCCAGCCTTGTGCTGCTTGAGATAATAGCGGGCGATGATCCCGCCCATGCTGTGGGCCACGATGTCCACTTTGGCCGGGCCGCCCTTGGCCTGGCTTTTCTCGCTCAGGCGCAGCAACTGGCTGTTCAGTTCCTCGGGATCGTCGGTCTCGTAACGAGTGAGGCGCTGGGCGATGTGGGTGATCTCGCCCATGTTGTTGTAGTTACCCTCGTCGTCGTACCCGTAGTGAAAGGTGTGGATCAGGTCCGGGTCGAGACCCCCTTTCTCGACGAGATAACCGGCGAAACCATCCCCCCACCAATCCTGAGGATGCCCGGCGAAACCGTGGATGCACATAATCGGATGTGGTATACCTGCCATTTCTCCTCCTTACGCTGCTCGCTCTTCGCGCTCCGCCAATCTCGTGACGACGAAAAGCCAGGGAGCCAACCCTCCTGCCCATAGGCCGACCAGCCCGTAACGCACCAAGCGCAGGGTCAGCCCCGACCACCAACCTGCCTCCTCCATGCTGGGAAACACCGCCTTCAGGCCGAGGTACAGCGCCAACAGCACCACCAGACCCAGCAGAAGGCGCAACGCCCGCTTCCACCATACCCCCTGCGCCGAGAACCCGACGTATCGCTGTTCCAACGCCACGCCGATGCCCATGCCTATCAGGGTACCCATCGTGGCCGCCGTACCTTCGGTGGGATGGACCAGGAACAGCGCCAGCGGCACGACGAGGGCCAGCGGAATCTGCGCGCTCAACCCGCCGCGAGCCAGCCACCTGCCCGTCGCCGGGATGAGCCCCAGACCGAGAAGGACCAGCAGCGCGCCGATTGCCCATCCGCCCAGCACGGACATAGGATGGTGCACGCCCAGGTAGATGCGCGACAGGCCGACCAGGAAGGGGACGACGAAAGCCACGATCCACGCCCAGCGCTTGCGCACCTGGGTGGCCAGATAGCCCCATACCACGGCAGTGCTCTGCGAGTGCCCACTGGGAAAGCAATAGGTGATTGGTTCTTTCAGGGGAACCAGTTGGCGCACCTTGTCCGGTGCACGTATGAACGGTCGCGGTACTTTGAACAGGTCCTTGAGGTCCTGATTGAGGTAGCTGGAGAGCAGGAAGAGGATGGTGAGCCGTGCACCTATGCGCTTATCGAAGCACCAGTAGAGCAGCGGGGGCAGGACAAGATAGAACTCCTCGTTACCCAGGAAGGTAATGGCCCTGAACAGTGTGTCGAGAAACGGGTTACTGAAGGATTGCAACCACACGTTGAGTTCGATGAACGCGGTGAAGAACTCTTGCATTTCATCACCTCCTGGCCGCGGGTGGTCTCCCTCTTTCGTGTTGCTGCCTCTTTGCCATCGCAGAGCACGCAGAGTTTGCAGAGATTTATAGTTTTCCCAGCGGTCTCTGCGGTTCAACAATGAGCTTGCATTGGATCAACGCAATTGGAGGAGACTACCTGATCGCGCGCTGGTCTTATTTCTGCTGGATGATGGCCAGCACGAGCTCGGCGCTACGTACCATATCATCCACAGCGATGGTCTCTTGCGGGGTGTGGACATCCTTCATCCCGGTACTGAGAGCAATGGCAGCCAGCCCTCCGGCGTTGAACACGTTGGCGTCGCTGCCCCCACCGGAGGAGACGAGAACCGGGATCAGATCCAGCCGCTCCGCCGCGCGGACTACCCGCCGCACGAGTGGAGAGTTCTCGTCCAGAGTATAGGCGCTGAACGAGCGGGTGACCTCGATCTCCACGCTGGCCCCGTACCGGTCAGCGGCTTCCTCCAGGGCGCGGGTCATGGTCTGTATCTGAGCTGCCAACTTGTCGTCGTCCCGGCTGCGGGCCTCACCGCGTATCTCCACCCGGTCGGGGACGATGTTGGGTGCAGTGCCACCGTTGATGAGCCCCACGTTGGCCGTTGTCTCCTCGTCAATCCTTCCCAGCGGCATGCGGGTGATGGCTTCCGAGGCGACGACGATGGCATTGATGCCCTCCTCCGGGTTCACGCCGGCGTGGGCAGCTTTACCGTGGACTACGGCGTGCAGCCCATTCTGAGAGGGGGCGGAAACGACGGCGCTCCCGATCGGGCCACCGCTATCCAAGACCAGCGCCTGGCGGGCCCGAAATTGTGACATGTCCAGTGCCTTGGAGCCCAGCAGCCCAATCTCCTCACGAACGGTGAGGGCTATCTCCAGCGGGGGGTGTGACAGCCCGCGTTCTTGCAACGTCTGCAACACCTCCAGGATAATAGCCACCCCCGACTTGTCGTCCCCGCCGAGGATAGTTGTGCCATCGCTGCGCACGATCCCGTCCTCGACCACGGGGCGGATGCCCCGGTCCTGGCCGACGGTGTCCAGGTGGGCGTTGAGCAATATGGGCTCGCCGGTGCCGTCCATGCGGGCGATGAGGTTGCCCGCGCTGTCGCGGTGCACTGCCAGCCCCAGGGCGGTCAGCCGGTCAGCCAGGTAGTCGGCGATGGCCCCCTCCTCCCCGCTGGGGCTGTCAATCTGCACCAGAGTCAGGAATGTATCCAGTAGCCGGTCGCGGTTGATGGTGAAATTGGCTGGCATAGGGCTCTCCTTATCGTGCATTTCCATGAAGTGTGGAAACGTGAAACGTGGCCTTCACGCATCACGTTTTTACGTTTCAGCTTCTTTCTCCCGCCGCGCCTGAGCCAGGATCTCCCGCGCGCTGTTGCGGGTCATCTCACTCACCAGACCCAGCATCTGGGCCAGTTCCTCCACCCGCGCCTCCGGGGAGAGCTCCTGCACGCGAGTGACCGTCCGCTCGCCGACCACTTTTTTATCCACTTTGAAATGGGCGTCGCCGTAGCTGGCCAGTTGCGGCAGGTGGGTCACGCATAGCACCTGATGGCCGGTGCCGTCGGTGCCGGATTTGACGGAAAGGCCCCACAGTTTGCGACCCACTACCCCGCCAGCACGTCCGCCGATTCCCTGGTCAATCTCGTCGAAGATAAGCGTCGGCGTGCGGTCGGCCGTGGAGAGCACGGTGCGCAGGGCGAGCATCAGGCGCGAGGTCTCACCGCCGGAGGCCACTTTGGCCAGGGATTTGAGCGGTTCGCCGACGTTGGGGGCGATGAGGAACTCCACCCGGTCCAGACCTGTGCTGTCGAAGGCCAGCCGCCGCTCGCCCACCCAGGCCCCGTCCGTCGCCTCGTTCTGCACGATGCTCACGCCGAAGCGCGCCCCAGCCATCCGCAGGTCGTCAAGCTGGGCTTCTACGGCCGCGGCCAGCCGATCAGCGGCCTCCCGTCGCCGGGCAGAGAGCTCGGCCCCCAGCCGGCCGATCTCGCGCAACAGCGCGTCCTCCTGGGCGCGAAGGGCCTCCACCCGCTCCTCGCTGTGGGTGATCGTCTCCAGCTCGGCGGCCGCCGCCTCTCCAAAAGCCAGAACCTCGGCGATGGAATCTCCGTACTTGCGCTTGAGGCTGTAAATCAGGGCCAGTCGCTCTTCCACCTGTTGTAACCGCTGCGGGCTGAACTCAATCCCGTCCCTATAGGCGCGCACCTGAAGGGCCAGCTCGGCCAGTTGGCTGGCGATCTCCTCCGCCATGCGACTCTGCTCCTCGGCGCCGGGGTCAATTCTGGTCAGGGCGGCCAGAGCACGGGTCACCTGGCCCATCAGGTCGGTCACGGAAGCCTGTGTCTCCGAGCCCTCGTCCAGAGCGCGGTATGACTCGGTGACCAGCTCCATCAGGCGCTCCGCATTGGCCAGACGGGTGCGCTCCCGGATCAGTTCCTCCTCTTCCCCCACTTCCAGCCGGGCGGCGGCAATCTCAGCCACCTGATATTCCAGCAGGTCGGCGCGGCGGGCCAACTCGCGCTCGTCGCGCAACAGGGCGTCGAGTTCGCGCCTCACCTGGCGCAGCTCGCTCACCCGGTCGGCCAACTGCGCCCGCAGGTCGCCCAGACCAGCATAACGGTCGAGGAACTCCACGTGCTCGCGCACCCGCAGCAGGGAGAGGTGCTCGCTCTGGCCGTGGATGTCCACCAACTGCTGCCCGATCCGTCCCAGCATAGTCAGCGTGACCGCCCGCCCGTTCACTCGACAGACGCTCCGTCCCTCGCGGCGAATCTCGCGGGCCAGGATCAGGATGTCGTCGCGGTCGCCCTCCAGACCGTTTTCACGGAGCAAGGGTAAAATGGTCACCTGGCTGGACGGACGCAGAACGAAGATGCCCTCCACCCGTGCCTCGTTAGCGCCAGCGCGGATGACCCCCGTATCAGCGCGGCCACCCAGGAGCAGGCTCACTGCGTCGATGATGATGGACTTGCCGGCGCCCGTCTCCCCGGTGAGGACGTTGAATCCGGGGGAAAAACGCAGGTGCAACTGGTCAATGATGGCAAAATTGGTGATGGTCAGTTCACTCAACATAGTTATCTTCAACAGGACTGAAATTGCGTGGCAAGTGAACCACTGAGACGCAGAGGACACGGAGTTTTCTGGGTTTGGATAAAGAAGCTCAGTGCACTCCGTGTCTCCGTGGTGAAGACCTCGGGATGGTTCAATTATGGGCTGAAATAGGTTGACACTTTTGTGCCCCCGCCCGGCGATGAAATCGCCGGGCTACAGAACGGCGCCGGATAAATTCCGGCTAAAACTAGGGTTTCGAGGGCAAATAG
>JAGGZG010000023.1 GCA_021162125.1 Anaerolineae bacterium | reverse complement strand
TCCATAAACAAAACGACCATGGCGGCATTTAGAGCAACCAGTCTGCGCCGGGTCAGGAACTCCGTTGAGTCGCAGAGATTCTTGCCAATCAAGATGTTAAAAACGGCCTCGCGGATAGCCTCAACACCAACCCATCGGAAAAAGTCTACGCCTTTCGCCTGCAACAGGTCGTCAATGTCATCTGGGGCAAACGCCGATACACTGACGTGTCCAGGATCAATCGTCTCAGAGTCCATTAAGCATCTCCGACTGGCTAAAGAAGAATATCCGATACGTCAATGTCGGGTAAATTGATGGTCAGGACGGTGGCAGCATCTTTACCCAGCCACAACTTGGCCTCCTCGACGATAATATCAGCGTACTTACATTCTTTCTCAATGAGCACAAATCTACGCCCCAGTCTCACAGCCGCTTTGCCCACTGTTCCAATCCCGGCGAATGGATCGAGCACCACGTCACCTTTGAACGAATAGTATTGAATGACTCGCTCGGCCAATTCCACCGGGAAAATGGCAGGATGGCGCGAGTCAAATGCGGGTTGGATGCGCCAAACATTGGTTCGTTCGTGGTCATCGTCAATTTTCGGTTCTTGAACCGCCTGTTGATCGGGATAGGCACGAATGTTCCAATCAATCAGCCGATCAGTGTGCTTGCGATAGACCAGGACGTACTCGGTAACTGGCACGGCCTTGTATTGTAATGGGTTGCGATCTGCAGCGAAACGGCGACCCCGGCTCGTTGCCCACCCTGCCCCCTCCGGTTTCAGCCAGATGATGTCGTCAATGAAGTCATATCCCTCTTCGATGAAAATACGGTGCATATCGAAAGGAACCGCGATACGCCGCGAGGAGGCGCTGCGGCTGGGGCGGCGTATCAACACAGGCGATACGTTCATCACAAAAAAGCGTCCTTCGTTCAAAACGCGGTGCACTTGTTGGATGATTTTGCGCATCTTGAGGAGATAGTCCTGGTAACTCACGTAATCGTTGTATTCCGGGCGGGCATTGTAATAGGGGGGAGACGTGAACACCAGGTCTACCGACTCGGCAGGCAAATCCTGGAGAATCTCTTCACTATCGCCCCAGGCAATGGTGTTGCGTAGGGAGGATAAAACGTACGCGCGCCGCGTGGGAGTCCTTCTCTTCCGCCTCTGGTGAGCTGCATCGAGCTGCTTCTGTCTTCCCAGCAGACGTGCCTCGATCACCTCGGGGGTGGTGGTCTTTTCCTCGACGACGAGGGACGTGTAGGCATCAATCACAACCTCTCCCACCTGCTCGCGGCTGTTCCTGGCAATAAGTGGCACGCGCCAGATGTGATAGCGGTCGTCAATCTCGGGTAGGCCGAAGGCGACGGCATTCTCCAGTTCTGCACTTTCGAGCCAGGTGGTTGCGATCTGCCTTGCATCGTCTACGTTCAAGACATCATAGTTGCGTCGTTCTGCAACCGTGACTCGCTCTATCATAAGCTTTCTCCTCTTCCCCGATTACTGCCATGCGTTTGGAACTGCTATGCCATATCTCCACAAACCACGGCACGCTCCATGTACGGCGGACATAGGTGCTATTCGTTTCCAAAACGGCGGAAGGCGAGGTGTAGCACGCGCTTTGTGTTCTCCGTCACCCGCGCGCGCTCGTCCACCCGCCAGCCGGCCAGCCACACGATGTGGCGCGGCGAGGCGACGATGGGCACGAGGTCGCGCCAGGCGCGGGGCACTTTGGCGTTGATCAGGAAGTCGCCCACCAGCTTTTGGCTGCCGCCCAGACCCAATGGGCAGAAGCGGTCGCCGGGCCTGCGCTGTCGCAGGGTCAGTTCCCCGCCCACGGCGTCGAAGTCGAGGAAGGCTTGCCACGGGTCGGCGTTGTCCTCCCATCCGGCGGGCAATTCCTGGCGGGCAAGAACTGTGGCCTCCACCCGCCACGGGCTGCCGGGCAGCGGGGTCACGCCGGGGATGTTCAGTGGCAGCGATGGCCCGGTGAGCGCCGGCCAGTCCGGCGGCGGCACGTAGTCCGCGTCAGCCACGACGAAAGTATCGTAGCCCAGGGTGAGCATCAACCCCTGGGGCAGGGTGGCTTGCGATCCGGCGGGCTTGCTGCGAGCGACGAGCAGCGCATCCTCCACGTGCACGAAGTTGATGTTACGCAGGCTACGCCGCAGCCGGTGAATGGCCTCGCGCAGGGTGGCGCGTTGCAGACTGGTGGGCAGC
The DNA here is from genome assembly GCA_021162125.1 of Anaerolineae bacterium. Classification (GTDB taxonomy): domain Bacteria; phylum Chloroflexota; class Anaerolineae; order JACIWR01; family JACIWR01; genus JACIWR01. Next base: position 7,898 of record JAGGZG010000023.1, on the reverse strand, counting down.
GCGCGCCAGCGCGCCAGATCGAAGACGATGGCCTCCTCGTCCTCAGCACGCACTACCTGCCGCCAGGCCCGGAGCATGTTCGCCCGCAGCAGATCGTAATCGTCGGCGATCACCCGCGCACTGCGGCGGATCACCTGGCGAATGGCGGGATTGTAGGTCTCCAGGATGGGCAGGAGCTCGTGGCGCAGACGATTGCGGTAATAGGTCGTGTCCAGGTTCGAGCGGTCGAAGCGCGGCTGCAGGCCGTGGGCGGTGCAATATGCCTCGATGTCGGCGCGGGGCACCTCCAGCAGCGGGCGGATGAGTTCCAGATTCCAGTCCTTGATCTCCAGGTTGGGATCGGCCAGGTGCAGGCGGAACTGCCGCAGCGGGGTGCGCGGCAACATGCCCCGCAGTCCGGCCAGCCCGGAGCCCCGCAGCCAGTGCATGAGCACGGTCTCGGTCTGATCGTCGGCGTTGTGACCCACGGCGATCTTGCGCGCGCCGATCTGGTGGGCCAGATGAGCCAGGAATGCGTAGCGGACCAGGCGGGCCATCTCCTCGACGGCCAGCTTCTTCTCGCGGGCCATACGCGGCACGTCCCTGACCTCCACCGTGCACGGCAATCCCCACTCCGCCGCCAGTTCGGCCACGAAAGCGGCGTCGGCGTCGGCCTCCTCGCCACGGATGCGGTGGTGCAGGTGGGCGACGTGCAAGTGCAGGTCGAGTTCGGCGCTCAGTTGACGCAGAACGTGGAGCAGGCACAGGGAATCGGGGCCGCCGGACACGCCGACGACCACCGTCTCACCGGTGCGCAACAGATGGTAGCGCTCGATGGTGTCACGTACTTGCTTTAGAACTCTCACACTCACGTCAGTTTGAATACCTTGTCGCCCGGTCGCACCCGCTCAACGACCTCCAGCCCGATCAACTGGCCGGCCTGCCCGACGGCGATGTCCTCGTGTTCCAGTTGCATGGAACGGACGACCTGCTCAAAGTCGGTGGTGTGTCCCAGGATGCGAATGGTGTCGCCCAGTTTCAGCTCGCCGGTCAGTTCGACCGCCGCCACTCCGAGGTGGGTGTAGTAGTGCGTTACCTTGCCAACCATTTCCTCGGCCATTGCACTGCCTCCTTACAAGCCGTATGAACCATAAACCCATAAACAATGTGCAAAACGAGCCATTGCTGTTGATGTACCTGTCAGGCAGCCGGACGTATTACGTGCTGCGTATTGCGTGAAAACCGCGCGCTGTGAAATGTGGCACGCGACACGCACCACGATTTATTGGCAGTAAAGAGGCGCATAAGCGTGGAAACATATCCACGCTTCTCACACGCGCTCGGTATACAATCTATTTTACCACACCTGCCCCAAACTGCAAGGGCGAGTTTGTTTTTCACGAAGATACCACAGTTGGCCTGCGATGTCAAGGCCCTCTTGATCTGTCGGTTTCCAAAAACAGGTGAAATGTGATATACTCAACTCACTTTTGGCCCTCCAAGTCGTGTTACGTGTTGCGTGTTCCGTCCCATCACGCAACACGCAACACATATCCACGACTCATTGCAGGTGAAGGGGCGCATAAATGGTGCGCTCAGCGTCCGAATAGTTCTGACCCGATGATGAGGACAGCCATGCACTGGACAGGGGAAGCCAGGTGGGTGCTCTTGATAGCGGCGCTCATTGTGGTGCTGAGTTGCCTGCCCTACGCTTATGCCTACATGGTCACACCTCCGGACCTGCGCTTCACCGGCCTGCTCTTCAATCCCCAGGACGGCAATTCTTACTACGCCAAGATGCTTCAGGGCTCGTGCGGCGAGTGGTTGTTCCACCTGCCCTTTACCTCTGAGCCCCACCAGGGAGCGTTTATCTTCACCTACTACCTGGCCCTGGGGCACCTGGCCCGGTTGACCGGGCTACCGATCCCCCTGATCTACCACCTGGCGCGGGCAGTCAACGGCTTTTTGCTCCTGCTGACCGTGTACGGATTCGTGACCCTGGTCACTGCGCGGGTGGCAGAGCGGCGCTTGATTTTCCTGGTCGTTGCCACGTCGTCCGGGCTGGGATGGCTCGTCGGGCTGCTGGGCTATCTGACGGTGGATCTCTGGGTCCCGGAGGCCGTGACCTTCTACAGCATCCTGGCCAATCCCCATTTCCCTCTGGCGATGGCGCTGATGCTGGTCATCTTCGGACTAAGCGTCGGCGGTTGGGGGCGGGGATGGCTTCCCGTGTGGGCCCGCGCGACGCTGACCGGGGGCGCGGCGTTACTCCTGGCCGTGGTGCAGCCATTCTGTCTGGTCACGGTGTACGCTGTGCTGGGCGCGAACCTCGCCCTGCTTGCCGTGCGCTACGGGCTTGTGCCGCGCTTGCACGCAAGCCCCAACATACCGGGCTTCGCTGCGCAAGCACGCCACAGACGCTGGCCCTGGGCCGAAATCGGCGGCGCGATGGCAGTGATTGCCGCTAGCGGGCCGTTCCTCCTGTACGATGCCTGGGTGTCCACGGCCAACCCCGCCCTGCGTGCCTGGTCGGCGCAGAACCTAACCCCCTCACCACCGCCGTGGGATTACGCGCTGGGCTACGGGATCGTGCTTTTGCTGGCCCTGGCGGGCGCGGTCTGGGCACTGAGACGCGGACATGATGTTCACCTGCTGCTCGTCGTCTGGGTCGTCGTCAACCTCGTCTTGCTGTACCTGCCCATCCCCCTCCAGCGACGGCTGGTACTGGGACTGCATCTCCCACTGGCAATGCTGGCCGGCCTGGGACTTGCGCGCGGCGTCCTGCCACGGCTGCGGGCCGGGCGCCGGGCGGTGACGGCGGGCATTTTGGTCTTCTCCGCGTTGACCAACGTGTTCCTGTTGTTCGGTGCCTTTCTGGCAGCGACGCAACACGATGCCCGCCTGTACCTTTCCGCCGACGAGAAACGAGCCCTGGACTGGATGCGCGATCACGTACCGCCGGACGCGGTGGTCCTGGCCGCCCCGCAGAGCGGATTGTTCATCCCCGCGTGGGCCGGGCAACGGGTGGTGTACGGCCACGAGTTTGAGACCATTGACGCGGAGGAGAAGAAAGCGCGGGTGGAAGCGTTCTTCCAAGGAACGGACGAGGCCGTGCTCCGTGACTACGGCGTGAACTACGTGTTCGTCGGGCCCAGGGAGCGAACGCTGGGCAACGGTGCCCCGCCGGACGACTGGCGGGTGGCCTTTACCAGCGACGGCGTGATCGTTTACCGGTCGCCGCTCACAAGCCATCGGAGTCGTGTGCGCCAGGAGGTGGGCCTGTGAGTCGGCCTGCTACGCTTGGCGCTCTCTGGCCGGTGGCGGTTCTGATTGTCTCGCCGCTGCTGCTATTTTCCCCGCTTCTGCTTAGCGGTGGGCTACCCTTCCCGCCGTCCTCGCCGTACACCGACCTGCTGATCACCCACTGGCCCAACGCCTTCTTCGTCCGCGAGTCACTGGCCCGCTACGGACAGGTCCCCCTGTGGCGGCCGTTGATCATGAGCGGCGGGCCCTTCGTGGGCAATCCGCTATCCGGGCTGTTTTACCCGCCGCACTGGCTGTGGCTGATCCTGCCCCTTAACCTGGCGTTCAGCCTGTTGTTCGTCGGCCACGTCTGCCTGGGCGGGGTGAACATGTACGCTCTGGCGCGGAAGGGGTACGGACTACGTTCTTTCCCGGCGCTGGTCGCGGCGCTGACCTGGGCCTTCACCCCCAAACTGATCGCCCACCTGGGCGCGGGTCACGTGGGCCTGGTCGAGGCCCTGGCCTGGCTGCCGCTGGTGATTCTGTGCACACTGCGGGCGCTGTCGCCGCCCCGTTCCCACGGCCACGCTCTGCTGGCCGGAGCGGTGCTGGCCGTGCAGTTCTTCGCCGACGTGCGCATTGCCTTCTACACGGCGATGGTGATGGGGCTGTACGCGCTTTGCTGGGCAGCCGGGTCCTGGCGTGAGGTGTGGCCGGCGGTGTGGAACCGTGGCCGCGCGTTGTGTCTGGCGCTGGTGGCTTTCGGTGGCCTGGCAGCGATGCAAATCTTTCCCCTGCTGGAGCTGATGCGCTACTCCGGTCGAGGGTCGCTGGCCCTGGCCGAGGCAGGTCGCTATTCGCTGCCCTGGCGCTACTTGTGGGGCCTGTTCCTGGCCGACCGGGGCGGCTTCCACGAGTGGATGACCTACCTGGGCATCCTGCCCCTGTTGCTGGCCTCTCTGGCCCTGTTCGCCCGGCCGAGGTGGCGGCAGACGGGGTTTCTGGTAGCACTGGCGCTATTTGCCACGCTCTTCGCCCTGGGGGCCAACGCCCCGCTGTTCCCCGTGCTGGTCCGCGTGCTGCCCGGCCTGAGCTGGCTGCGCGTGCCGGCGCGACTGTGGTTCGTCGTCGCTTTCGCTGTGGCCCTGCTGGCCGGGCACGGCGTCGAGGTGCTGAGCCGGCCGGGGGCGCTGCCCGGTGGGCAGGCCACGCGGCGGGTTATCACCCTGGTCGCAGTTGGCGGCATCGCCTTTTGCCTGCTGCTGGCCGGAGGGTTCCTCGCCATGTACCACACCCTGCCAGCGACCCTGGGCGGGCTGGCCGTGTTCGCCAGCGGTGGGCTGTTGCTCCTGATATACTCGCTGCGATTTGGTTCGGTGAAGACAGAGTCAGACCCGATGTGCCCTTTTGATTCTCTAAGGCGTGCTGCGTGTTCCGTGCTCCGTCCCCTCGCACACTACGCAGCACGCACCACGGTGCGTCAGCAAATAAAAGGGCGTATGTGGCTTTTTCGTACGCTGACGCTGGTGCTCCTGGTGGCCGACCTGTGGTGGATGGATTCCTCGCTTTTCACTGTGCGCAGCCCGGAGGAGGCTTTTGCCCCAGGGCGCGACGTGGCGGTGTACCTGGCCCAGGCGACGGGACCGACCTCGCCGCCGCCTCGGATTTATTCACCCAGCTACAGCCTGCCGCAGCACCTGGGCGCACTGTACGACCTGCACCAGGTTGACGGGGTGGACCCCACGCAACTGGCCCGCTACGTGGCTTTCATGCGCCTGGCGGGGGGCTACAGTGAACGAGGCTACGCGGTGACCATCCCGCCCTTTCCGGAGGGAGTGGACATTGCCACGGCCTATCGGGGTGCGCGGCCCGACGCGGCGCTGCTCGGCTTGCTCGACTGCCGGTTCGTGGCGGCGGAGTTTCCCATCCAGCAGGTGGCCGGGCTGACGCTGCGCCGGCAACTGGGGACGACGTACATCTACGAAAACGAGCGGGCGCTGCCCCGCGCCTTCGTCGTCCATTGGGTGCGGGCGGTTGCCGATGGAGATGAAAAGGGGGCACTTGCCGCACTGGAGGAGCTAAATCCGGCGCTGGAGGCCGTGGTCGAGGGGGGAAAGGAACTGGCGGGAGCGGCCGAGCCCGATCAGACGCAGATTGTTTCGTACTCGCCGAACCACGTCACGGTCGAGACCGAGTTGGCGACACCGGGCCTGCTGGTGATCAGCGAAATCTGGTATCCGGGCTGGCGGGCGTGGGATAACGGGCGAGAGGTGCCCATCTACCGGACGGATTACGTGCTGCGCGGGATTTACCTGGAGGCCGGACGGCACACAGTGGAACTGAACTACGATCCCGTTTCGCTCAAGGCTGGCGGGGCGATTTCGACGCTGGCCTGGGTGGGACTGGGCGTGGCGCTGGTCTGGCTGAGGAGAAGAGGACGATGAGGAGAGGGCACATCGGCCAGCGGGAGGTGCTGTGGGTGCTGGCCTGGTCGCTGGTGGCGATGATACTGACCAGCCTGCCCTACGCGCTGGGCTGGGCGCTCTCCTCGCCGGAGGTGGAGTTCAGCGGGTTTGTGTACAACGCAGTGGACTGTAACTCTTACGTCGCCAAGATGTTCCTCGGCCAGCGGGGGGCGTGGCTTTTCCACAACGTGTACACCCCGGAGGCCCATCCCGGGGCGTTGATCTTTCTGTATCACGTCCTGCTGGGCAAGGTCGCCGGACTGACCGGCCTCTCGCTGGTGGTCACCTATCACCTGGCGCGCCTGGTCACCATCCCGCTGCTGTTCCTGGCAATGTATGCCTTCGCCGCTTACTTTACCCCCTGGGTTGCCCTGCGCCGCCTGACCCTGCTGTTGAGCGCCTTCGCCGGGGGCTTTGGCTGGCTGCTGATGTTGCTGGGCCAGCATCATTGGCTGGGCAGCCTGCCCCTGGACTTGATCCTGCCGGAGGGGTTCACCTTTCTGGTGATCTACGCTCTGCCTCACCTGGCCCTGGCCCGCACACTGATGCTGATCGCCTTTCTATGCACATTGCACGCCTTCGCCAGGGGACGAGCCCGCTGGGCTGTGCTGGGCGGACTGGCCAGCCTGGGGATGGGGCTGATTGTGCCCTTCTACGTGTTGGTGTTTGACGTTGTACTGGGCAACTACCTGGTGGCCCTGTTCATCCGCCGCCGGAAACTGCCCTGGGCCGAGGTTGGTCTGGCCCTCCCAACGGTACTCATCCCCGCGCCACTCGTCACTTACAACACCTGGCTGTTCTCCACCCAGCCGGTGTACCGCGAGTGGGCGGTGCAGAACGCGGTGCGCTCGCCCCACCCGCTGCATTACGTGGCCGGGTATGCGCTGGTGGGCGTGCTGGCGATAGGCGGGGTGGTCTGGGTGCTGCGCCGCCACGACGAGCGCTGGCTGTTCCCGGTGGCCTGGGTAATCGTCGTGCCGCCGCTCCTGTACGCGCCCTTCAATCTCCAGCGCCGTCTGATCGAGGGGATGCAGGTGCCGCTGGCCCTGCTGGCCAGCGTGGGCCTGGCGCGCTACGTGCTGCCCGCCTTCAGCCGCTCACGCCTGGTCCGCCTGTTGACCCGCAACCCACGCTACACGCTCTCCGGGTTACGTCGCCTGGCGGTGACGGCTGTGGTGTTGGCCACTGTGCCCACCAACGTCTTTCTGCTGGCAGGCAATAGCCTGGAGCTCCTCGCTCACCGTGAGTCGCCCCTTTTCCACGAGCGGGCCGAGATCGAAGCCAACGATTGGCTGCGGGTTCACACTGCGCCGGAGGACATCGTGTTCTGCGCCTTCCAGACCGGGAACTACGTGCCCGCCCGCGCGGGGAATCGGGTTTTCCTGGGGCACACGCCGGAGACTATAAACGCCGGGGAAAAGAAACGCATCGTGGCCCGCTTCTTCAGCGCGGACCCCGATGCGGAATGGCGGATGGCGATTCTGCGCGAATATGGCATCGCCTACGTGTTGGTTGGCCCGCGCGAACGGGCCCTGGGCAATTTCCGACCCGACGCCGCTCCATACTTGCGCCAGGTCTACGACAATGGCCGCTACGCGATCTACCGCGTGGAGATGAGCGCGAATGGGGGTAAATAGCAGCGGTCAGCCGGTTAAGCGGATTTAGCCGACTTATCGGCTGAAGTCTGGCGATTCTCGAAATCGCGCCAAAAGTTTAAAAAGGGACGCAGATTTTGGAGATTTTCGAGAATTATCTGAGAAAATCTGCGAGAATCTGCGTCCAAAGCAAAATTCGCCAGAGTCCGGTTATCGGTTTAATCGGATTCATCGGCTGACTGGCTCGTTGGGGGGGTAGCGGAATTTGTCTGCCATCTCTCCGACTTTGATGACCCACTGCTGGGCGGTGTTGGCCAGGTGTCGCGCCTGTTCCTCTACCGCCTCCCACAGAGCGGCTACCTGGGCCTCGTTGTCCGCGCTGCGTCGTTCGACCACGTCCAGGCGGGCCAGTTGCTCATCGTTGCGCCGGTCGTGGTCGTGCCACTGCTGTTCCCACAGCAGGAGCTGCCGCCTCCAACGTTTCTCCTGCTCGGCGTCCCACCGCTCCAGTTGTTGCTTTTGCCGCTCCTCGGCGATGCGCTGTAGTTCAGCGACTTCGTTTTGATTGCGCAGCAGACGCTCCTCCAGTTGTTCCAGTTCAGCCAGGGCTTTCTTG
>JAGGZG010000036.1 GCA_021162125.1 Anaerolineae bacterium | reverse complement strand
GGACGGGTTCGCTTTTTATGTCTTCGGGCTCGCGCCGGAAGAGGGTCGAGCTTGCAAACCGGACAACTCGTCTATTGCTATATTTGCAGTAAACGAAGCCCAGGAAGTGGTGATTACGGTGAAAATCCTGACCCCCGATGAGGCTCTCTCAACAGCCTGGATTCAAGAATGGGACAAACCAGAGCAAGCTATGGTTCTCCCACTTCCTCCCTCGTGGTTGGAAGTATAGGTTTGCTACGCTGGGCCATCACTGCAGAAGTGCTGGCCGCCGTGGAGCTTGGGCTGGGGGAGCCGGAGACGGTGCAGGTGGGGGATTTGCTGCTTGACCTGCGAACGCGGCGGGTAATGCGCGGGGACGAGGAGGTGTGTTTGACGCGCCTGGAGTTTGATCTGTTGGCCTATCTGGTGCGGAGCGCGGGACGGGTGGTGGGGTACGATGAACTGCTGCGCGAGGTGTGGGGGTATGACTACACCGCAGGGAGTCAAGAAACTATCAAGTCGTGTGTCAAACGGCTGCGGTGGAAAATTGAACCCGACCCCGCGCAGCCGCGCTATCTGGTGACAGTGCGTGGCGTGGGCTACCGTTGGGCCATCCCCTCAACGTCTGCCCGCTTTCAGCTAGAAACGAAGTGACAAGGGGGACGAAGGGGTTTCTCTCTGTCACCTCCCATTCGATTTGCCCCGAAATTGCCCCGATTCTGTCACCCAAAAACCGGGAACTTGTGGCAAAATATGTATGTCTACACAGTCGCAGAATAGGGGAGGTGAGAGGAATGTGACCAAACACGTCATTCGGGCATTAAAGGTCATGTGAAGTTTGATAGACAAGATTTAAAATTTGGACAAGGAGGGCGATGATGAAAAGGCGATATTTTACAATTGCTGTAGTCCTTGCTGCTGTCGTGTTGGTCTGCAGCACCGTTTTAGCCCCTGGTGCTGTTGCAGGTCCCCCTGATGGGGATCCTCCTCCAGATCACGGCGTTGTTAAGGAGGTTTTAACTACTCCACCAGAGATACCGGAAGATTGGGTGTTGGTGCACGAGGAGACCTACACATACCGTGACAAAGAGGGACGGTTAGTCAGGGTAAGGGAAGCCGAGTATCTTGCTCCGCCGAGCCTCAAACCGCAATGCGAGCAGTGTGGCACGAAGGCCTATTATTGTTCGTATTGGAGTTCAGGAAGCGATTCCAAGTCCAATCAGGTAGGCGGGGTAACTCAGCACCTGGTTACGTACTACACTCGATACCATTGGACCGGCCCCGGGAGCAGCCCTGGCGATAGCGCGTGGTATCTCGACCATAGCGACGTGTGGTGGACACGCAGTAGTACAGCTTGGTCTACAGGACAGACTCACGTCTTTATTGCAGACACAGCTGGTTCCGTTGACTGCTATAACAACAAGAAGACGTATGGAGAGTATAACGATTGGTTTACGCCTTACTGGTATAGCAATGACCGTACCTACACATACAGGTACATTACCTCCGGCCGCGGTATTCTGGCGAGCCCATCGGCCAAGCGACGCACACATCGAGTAGGCCCCACACCTGTCGAACTCTACGGCAACTATTATGGCACTTTACCGTCGCTACAGAATCAGTATTGGATGGGTGGACACTAGACTTGGCTAGCGAGGTAGGGTCCCATGACCTGCTTGTGTAAATCAGACGCAGGTCAGGGACCCTACCGCTTAAAAGCTGTGTCACAGCACTGGAGCGCTCAGAAAATGGGTAGAAGCAAACGAATCGCTGCGCATATAGCCACCTCGATCTTGGCAGTGGTGCTCATCGCTTTATATGGTTGGCAAGCAGATTGGTTTTTGCACTACCATGTGAGTATCGCTGTCGATTGGGGTTCGAATCGAGAGGTCGCCGAGCTTCAACGGCGGTTAGTTATTCCTTTCCTAGCCGGCGCCCTCGTCCGTCTTCCCTACTTCGTTAACCGATGGCTGAGATTGAGGTCGAGCCATACGGCCCAGGGAAAACCACGACGCCTCCGAATCGACTGGAGATTGCTCCTGACCCAAGGCTTGCCGGCCATTCTACTGATGGGATTTCCTTCTTACTTTTTCCTAATCGGACAGGCGATTTGGGGAGACCCATTCTACTTGTTACCATCCGAGGTGACATTCAATTTTATGGGTTGCAGTGAGCTCATGTCCAACGGATTGGCCGCCTTCTGGCTAGGTGGCACGCTGGTTGACTCGCTCGAATTCCCTGACTATCGGACTTCGGACAAATAAAGCGTCGGTGTGGGCATCAAGTAGGGTGATTTGTGATATACTGATACCGGCTTGACTTGGGTTGAGCTTCTGCAAGGGGAAGGTGATGAAGGTGTGAAACCAATCCAGTGACTTTGACAAATTGGCTCTAAGCAGGTAGAATAAATGCTATGGAGGGAACAAAATGCGTAGGATCAAGTTTCTCCTTGTGCTCGTGTTGTTAGCACTGACGATGAGCATCAGCCCGATCTCAGTGATAGCCCAGAAGTCCCCGCCGCCTTCCCCACCCCAGCCTATGGGGTTTTGGGCGACGATAACTGCTTACAAGGTCGCCGTTGCTTACTGGATAGGAATTGAACCACATTATGCCGCCTTCTTCAATGGCTCGGCGACGTGGGCTGGCAATCAACATTACCTAGGGCCAGGCGGAGATGCGGCCACGTGTGGATCAAGTTCAGGCTGCATTAGCAACTGGGATTGGTGGGGCTCACCTGCAACTCGCCTTTTGGTGCCAAAGGGGGGCTGGCTTTGGGAAGAACCCCCCTGGGGACCTCGATGGCAAGGGAGCAACTATCAGGCAGATTGCTATTTCCCATAATCGCTCACACCGCGAAACGTGATAGTCGTGCTCCTATGGTGAGATACTTATGGAACGCTCGAAAGGAGAGCAGTTGATGAAGCAGAAGAAAGTCTGGGTGGGTATGGTCATAACTTTGGTGGTTCTGACAGCCGCTACTGCGCTGATCATGGCCCAGGAACCCCAAGAGTCGCCGCTGGAGCAGTTGCTGCTCCAGGCGGACGAGTTACCGGCGGGTTCGTGGGTGCGGCACGGTGTTGAACCCTTAACGGCCGATGACTGGCCTGGATCATTCGTGAATGCCCCGACACAAGCAGAAGGGTTCCTGCAGGGGTATTGGATGGAAGCGGTATGCCCGGTAAGATTCCGGGATGCGGAGGGCGGCGCCATTGTGCTGAACTTTGTTTTCCGTTATCAAAATGAGATGCAAGCGAACGCAGAGTTCAAGCGCCAAGTTGAGTACCTTAAGGAAGGCCCGGGGATCGAGGTTGTCCGCGCCGAGTGGCGGAATGCGGACGACGGCCTGTGGGGGTTTGCCGTGCAAGGGACGGGATCCGAGGGAAATACTGTATGCGGGTTTGCTGGCGTGAGGGGGAATACGCTGACCATCCTGGTGGTTGATGGCCCGCCGGATCCGTCGGTTGAAGAGCTTTTTGGGGCACTGGTAGAGCGGACATTGCAATAGTGAGCTCTGAGGGATAATTGTCAAATTAATCAACTGGATGCTGAGGGGCACGGGAGAGCAGCACTCCCGTGCCTCCGTGTTTGCCGACTTAGAGGAGTATGCGGTATAATGTAGATGTGCGACGGGAGATGACTTATACAGTCGAGGAGGAAGGGTTATTGAAGCTGCGTTGGCTGACACCTCACTGCTCGTGCTGAGCTAAATCCGAAGTGTTGGGAAAGAGGAATAGAGCGATGACGAACAAGCAGTTTCTTCTTCTTGCTATTGGCTGTTTGGCCCTGTGTCTTGCGTTGAGCACAGCCTGTACCACGGCACAGGTTGCCAGAACGTCTGCCAGTCCAGGTCATACGGTGCAGTCAGTCACGGAGGAGAGCGTCCCCGGTCACACTGGAACTCCAACGCCTACTCCCACGCCTATCCCACCGACAGCCACGCCAACACCCGCGCCACTCTCAGCCACACCACTTCCGACAAACACCCCAGCACCCTCACCAAGCCCCACTGAAACTCCGGCGATTCAACAGCCTACCGGTGCGGACGTCACATTTCCTTTTGCTCTGGGTAACACGTGGGTATACTCCGGGACCATCTATACGGGATTCAGTCCAACGGAAATCTTCACCGCTACGTATGTCGTCACAGAGAGTGTGGCGGCGTTACAATCTCATCCCCCATACACCATTGTGCGGATACATCGAGAGCAAGCCCCGTCCCCTATCCCATCGGACGATGACTGGTGGTCGGCAGAGAGTTTAACGGCGAGCGAAGATTACTGGTACATCGTCGAAGATGCTACGGTTTACCGCCTAAAAGATGAACCGGATTTGGATGCGATACCCACATCTATCGTTTCCGGTACCGGTAAAATAGAGTTGGTGTTCCCGTTGAAGGTAGGGCAGCGGTGGTACCTAAACGAGAGAATGCAAAAGCTGTATCCTGGTTATGAGACTGACTCGATGCTACGCAAGGTGGTACAGCAAGGGACTATCGAGACGCCCGTTGCGACGTTTGAGAAATGTTTTCAAATGACAGAAGTCGTTGGGGGATACACACCTGAAATGTGGTTCTGTCCTGGGGTGGGGATTGTGGCTCGAAAGGCGGATCACAGTGGCACGCCGTCTGGGATGCACGAGCTTCTAATGAAATATAAGGTGCAATAGAATAAGAGGTAGGCTAAAGACGGGAGTGATAAACACCTATTGTAAGACCACGACTGCTCACACAGTTCGACACCATGCTGGTCTACAATCGTGGTGCCAAGACTACCACTGGCCTGACGGTCAAAGCTGTCCTGCTGGAAGGCGTCAAAGTTAAAGAGGGGCACGGGAGAAGAACGAAACTCCCGTGCTTCTGTGTTTGCCGATTTTGGGGGGTATGTGGTATAATGTATAATGTAAATGCGCGATGAGGGAAGATCTACGGTCGAGGAGGAAGGGTTATTGAAGCTGCGTTGGCTAGGTACTGCTGCTTTCGAGGTCTGCCTGGACCAGGCCGTTATCCTGATTGACCCTTACTTTTCCCGCAATGCGCAGGCCCGGCCCGTCCTGACGCTCTGCCCGGCGGAGGTCACGCGGGCCGATTTTATTTTCCTCCCCCACGGCCACTTCGATCACAGCGAGACAGCGTTGTGAGGGACGTGGTCATCGTCGCCGCGGCACGCACCCCCTTCGGGCGCTTCGGGGGAGCATTTCGCGACCTGACCGCCGCCGACCTGGGGGCAGTCGCCCTGCGCGAGGCGGTGCAGAGGGCCGGGCTTCACGGGCCAGAGATCGACCAGGTGATCCTGGGCAACTGCATGGGTGCTGCCACCCTGGGCCAGGTTCCCGCCCGCCAGGCTGCGCTCAAAGCGGGGCTGCCGGAGAGCGTATCTGTTTTCAGCCTGGAACAGGCCTGCACCGCGGCGTTGCTGGCCACCCGCCTGGGCTATCAGCTTATCCGCCACGGCGAGGCGGAGATCGTTGTCAGCGGCGGGATGGAGAGCATGAGCCAGGTGCCTTACGTGCTGCCGGGGGCCCGTTTCGGCTACCGGCTGGGCCACAGCCAGGTGATTGATGCCCTGGTCAGTGCCCTCACCTGCCCCATCACCGGGGTGCACATGGGCGTCTACGGTGGACAGGGCGCAGCCGAACACGGCATCACTCGCCAGGATCAGGATCGCTGGGCGCTGCGCAGCCACCGGCGGTACTTCGCCGCCAAAGAAGCGGGCAAATTCGCCGCCGAAATCGTGCCCGTGGAGGTGCCAGGGCACAAGGGCACGGTCACCATCGTGGATGCCGACGAACAGCCGCGCGCGGACACTTCGCTGGAGAAACTCGCCCGCCTGCCGGTGGTATTCGAGGGCGCGGGCACAGTGACGGCGGGCAACGCGCCGGGGCTCAACGATGGCGCAACGGCCCTGGTGATGATGCCCGCTGAGGAGAGCGCGCGGCGCGGGCTGGAGCCGCTGGCCCGTATCGTGGCCGTGGGGCAGGCCTCGGCTGCGCCATCACGGATAGCCGTGGTGCCCGCCCTGGCTGCCCAGGATGCCCTTCGGCGCGCGGGATTGACCCCGGCCGAGATTGACCTGTGGGAGATCAACGAGGCCTTCGCCGCCGTGACCCTGGTCTCGATCAAAGAGTTGGGCATTGACCCTGAGTTGGTGAACGTCAATGGTGGCTCGGTGGCCATTGGCCATCCGGTGGGAGCTACTGGGGCACGCATTCTAATGGCCCTGATCTACGAGCTGCGCCGGCGAGGGGGCAAATACGGCTTGGCGACCATCTGTGGAGCGGGGGCTCACGGCCAGGCGATGATCGTGGAGGCCACGTGAAAGGTTTGGAGTTCATTATCTTCGATTTGGACGACACCATCTACCCGCGCAGCGCCGGCGTGATGCAGGCCATCGGTGATCGCATTCACCGCTACATGGTAGAGCGACTGGGTTTGGACGAGGAAGCAGCCGTGCGCCTGCGCCGGGAGTACCTGACCCGCTACGGGACGACGATGCGCGGCCTGATAACCCATCACCACATTGATCCCGAGGACTACCTGGCATACGTGCACCAGGTGCCGCTGGCGGACCTGCTATCTCCTGCGCCCCGGCTGGATGCAGCGTTGAGCGAGATTCTGGCTGAGAAGGTGATTTTCACCAATGC
>JAGGZG010000164.1 GCA_021162125.1 Anaerolineae bacterium | reverse complement strand
TTGAGAAACTGCGGGTGCTACTTCCTCATTGGATCGAGCACAACTCCGAGCACGCAGCCGAGTTCCGCGAGTGGGCGGAGCGGGCCCGGCAATCCGAACACAGGGACGCCGCCTGGGACGTGCGTGTCGCCGCCGAGAACCTGGAGGCGGCGAACGATGTGCTGGAGGCGGCTCTGGAGAAGCTAGGCGGGCCGTTGGAACATCACCCCCAGGGCTGAGCGATGGCTTACACTTTTACGGCCCCATGCCCTCGCGGCGGCTGGGGCAATCGCTAGGAGTGGACCCATCCCTTTCAAAACGTGCAACTACAGATGCAATACGGCATAGACGAACTGGAGCGCTTGTTGAAGCCCGTCGCCAGTGGGAAGGCGTATCTCCCTGCTTGGCGAGAACCCTCTTGGAGGCATGGGTATATTGAGGGCATTGTGGCAGCTCTTGCTAGAGAGTCCATCGGATTTGACCTGTGACGAGTGTTTTGCCGTGATGGAGTGTTATGCTGAGCTTTTGGCTAAGGGCAGCACCGATCTCCTCCCTGATGTCATCGAGCATCTAAAAGGGTGTCCCAATTGTGAGGTCCAGCATCGCGAGGCACTGCGCCACCTCATAGCAAGCCAATCAGAGACAAGCACGACGTCTCCGTCTGATTTGACAGAGCCGATTGGTGCTGAAGCTAGATGAACCGGCTGCTTGCCAACCCCTTCACCAATCCGACCATCGTGGCCGGCTACGAAGCCTGGTACGAAACCAGCGGACGCCGGGCCGACCGCCTGGAGAAGGCTCTGTTGAGACGGCTGCTGGCTGGCTTTTCGCGGCCGCGCACCCTCCTGGAGGTAGGTTGCGGTACCGGTCACTTCACCCGCTGGTTCGGCGAACAAGGTTTGCAGGCGATGGGGTTGGACCTCTCGTCGCCCATGCTGGCCGAGGCTGTCCACCTAGGGAGTCTGCCGTACGTACAGGGCGACGCGCTGGCCCTACCCTTCCAGGCCGGGGCTTTCGACCTGGTAGCCCTGATCACGACGCTGGAGTTTGTAAACGATCCGGTTCAGGCTCTGAGCGAGGCAACCCGCGTGGCCCGGCACGGATTGATCCTGGGCGTGTTGAATCGGCAGAGTCTGCTGGCTTGGCGGCGGAAACGTTCGGGGGAATCGTTGTGGCAGATGGCCCGCTTCTTCACGCCCGCAGAATTGGTCCGTCTGATGCAGCAGGCTGCCGCAGGGACACGGGTGAAGATCGTGTGGCGAACGACCCTGTGGCCGGTCTGGCCTGGAGAGCTACCGCTGTCGTGGGGTGGGTTCATTGGTATGGCGGTAAGCATGGTTGAACCGTGAAAAGCGGAGGAGGAAAGTGATCGGTATCGCTGCTCAGGTTAGCTTGTATCCTTTGCGACAAGCGTCTTTGTCACCAGCGATTGACCAGGCACTCCACATCTTTCAAGAGCACGGTCTGAATGTGGAACCGGGCGCCATGAGCACCCTGATCGCCGGCGACGATGCTGTCATCTTCACCGCTCTGCAAGAGGCTTTTCGCCGCGTCGCCGAGCAGGGCCAGGTGGTGATGGTGGTGACCTTCTCCAACGCCTGCCCCGTGCCGGAGAAAACGACGGGGGAGGCCCTTGCCTAAGAATACGTAAGGAGGAAGTCAGATGGTAGAGTTCAAGCGCATTTTGATCCCATTGGATGGCTCGTCTCTGTCAGAGAGGGCGCTGCCGGTGGCTCGTGCGCTGGCGCGGAAATTCGAAAGCCAGATCATTCTGCTGCGTGTGCTGGATATCCCCACTCCTACAGCACCCACTTCGCACCTGGAGGAGACGATGGGTTGGGTACGAGAAGCGCGTCGTCGCGCCCTTCAGGAAGCCCAAAGCTACCTAGAAACCATACAGCGCGAACTTTACAGTGAAGGGTTTGAGACCCGAGTTCTGTTGCGAGATAGGTCACCGGCCGAGGACATCCTCGAGGTCGCCTGTGCCGAGGATATAGACCTGATCGTCATGTCTAGCCACGGAAAGGGCGGCGGTTTGACTCGCTGGACTTTCGGCAGCGTCGCCGAGAGGGTGGCACGTCACAGCCCTTGTCCCGTGCTGATAGTTCGGCAGGGGCCGGAGACCGCGAGCGAATCATAGCCGGCAGTCGTGCCCAAACCGACGTGAGACCAGTGCGCGAGAAGGAAACTCGGTTTTATCTGGTCGCCCGACGAGGCGAGTTCCGCAAGAAAAGAAGTGAGTCCCAATGAAAGCGAGGGCAGCATGATTGCTTTTGGCCCTGTTCCATCCAGACGCTTAGGACGCAGCTTGGGTATCAACAATATCCCGCCTAAGGTGTGCACCTACTCCTGTGTATATTGCCAGTTGGGCCGCACCATAAAGATGCAGGTTGAGCGCCGTGCTTTTTACCAACCAGAGGAGATTTTGAAGGATGTCGAGAGGAAGGTAGAAAGCGCGAGGGGAGCCGGGGAGTCCATTGACTACCTCACCTTCGTACCCGACGGGGAACCCACCCTGGACATCAATCT
>JAGGZG010000172.1 GCA_021162125.1 Anaerolineae bacterium | reverse complement strand
TCTCACCGTTGGTCACTTTGACGCTGAAACGGGTATCGCGCACCGCCGCCACCGCACTGTTCGTCTCCACGGTGAACTCGTGGGGTCGGCCGGCCGTCAGGTGGGCCCACAGCCGCCCTTCCTGCAAGAAAAGCGTCGTTACCAACTTTCCCTGGCGCGTGGTGCTTTTCTCGACAGTAAAGACGCTCTCGGCCGAAAGACGCACCGCGCCCTCCAGCAGTTCCAGTCGCGCCGAGGACTCGATGCCCGTGCGCACTTGCCCACCGCCATAGATGGCCATGTCCACTGTGGCTGGCTGCCAGTCGTCCTTCGGACGCGGATGAGCGTCTACTTTATTGACGGCCTCGACGACCATCGCCGGACGTTCCTCCCCTCCGGACGGCAGCAGCAAGAGGACGGCGACGACCACGGCCACCAGCGCCAAACCACCGGCGATCCAGAATCTCTTTCTCACGTTCATGTGGCTCCTCTGTTTTTCACTAGGCCCGAAATCTCAACACGCGGTGATTTGCCAAGCCGCAGCGGTAGACATGTACAGCCGTTGCATATCAAACGCATACCGAATTTATTCCGCTCCCGCTGGATTGTCAAATCCGGCGGCCAGGGTGTGGCTGCCCGGCATTTACAGATCATGTCCCTCTGGTGAGTACGTCGGCTAAACCACTTGCCAGAGGGACACAATCAATGATTACACTGCTTTCTCCGCATAATGGGTCTCTGGTAGTTTGCAGGGGTGACGTATCGGAGTCCCGAACTTGTTCGGGTTCTTTGCGCCGCGCTCCCAACAAGTTGGGGAGTCCAGCACCTTGACCCTGCGAAATCCCAAAGAGCCCGCATAATTTTTTACACGGAAATGTCGGCAAACTACGCTTTAGGCGACAGGAGCACAGTTAACAGGGACATGAGGAAAAACGCGATAGACAGGCCGATGGTCAGGTTGAACAGCGTTTTCTCCACGCCTCGCCGTGTCTTGTAAATACTTCCCGTATCGCTGCCGAAAAGCCCTCCCAATCCTGACCCCTTGGCCTGGAGCAGAATCACGACGATGAGTGTAACGGCCAGAATTATCTGCACAATATAAAGATAGGTGACCATAAAACTAACCTCCTCCTCAGAATGGAACGGATTATACCACGTTACACATACGCTGGCAAATCTGGATTAGCCCTCCCCCTCCTTCTCCGCTGCGGAGAGGGAAGGAGAGGGCCGGGGTGGGGATGGGTGAGGTAGGAGTGGGAGATGCATCAGGCGTCTTACCCGTTCGTGCATCCCCTCGGCCTGAGGGGACGCGGGCCCGTCTTGGAAGAGATTGCCCGGCGCGTGGGCCGGGACGATGATGTTCAGCGCGCGAGGTACGATCTCCAACGTTATCGGGGTATGGCCCACCGGATCTCCGTCCACGTGCACTGCCATAGGCTGGGCGGCGCTAATGCTCACCTGCCGTCCTTGACGATACACTACCTGCGGGTCGTGCAGGTGCTGCCCGGCCAGAACACGCAGTGCATGGCGCACCGCCGATGGGAAGCCGAATCCCTTGAAGATGCACACGTCCAGTAGACCATCATCCAGGCGGGCCTGAGAGGCAATTCGCAAAATACGCCCGTAGAGCTGGGTGTTGCTGACCACGATCAGCAAAGCCCGAGCGCGGACTTGCTGGCCGTCCACGTTGACTTCCACTCGTGTGCCGGTGAAATCTTTAGCCACCAACACCGCCGCGACGACGTAAGCCAACGAGCCTAGACGCTTTTTGGCCCGCGGCCTCGGCTCGATCTGTTCGGTAACTGCTGCGTCCAGTCCCACTCCGGCCCAGAGGAGGAAATGCCGCTCGCCGGCCCGGCCCACGTCCACGCGCCGCACCTGACCGGCCAGCATGGCCTTCGCCGCCCCCAACAAGGGATGCCAGTGCACCGGACTGGGGATGGGCAGGCCCAATTCCAGAGCCCACACGTTCCCTGTGCCGCTGGGCAACAGTCCCAGCGCCACCTCACTGCCCACCAGGCCATTCACCGTTTCGTTGATGGTGCCATCCCCGCCGACGACGAAGACGGCGTGGAAGCCGGTAGCTGCCGCCTCGCGGGCAAAGGTCGTAGCATCCCCACGGCTCCGCGTCTCTCGTAGTGCGAGCTGCCATCCACAGCTCTCTAGATAGGCCATCACCCGCTCTAGTTCACGGTGCACGTCTCGGGCGCCGGCCGTGGGGTTGAAGATTACCATGCCTTTTCCTGGCTCAATCACCGAATTCCCCTCTCTCTACGTCATCACGCGCCGGGAGTGGGTGTAGACGTTCATCCGCCCACCCCGCAGATACCCGATCAACGTCAACTCCCTATCCTCGGCCAGTTGCACGGCCAGCGAGGTGGGGGCGGAGATAGTCGCCACGATGGGGATACCCGCCCGCACTGCTTTCAGCGCCATCTCGTAGCTGGCCCGCCCGGTCGTCACCAGTACCTTGTCCGCCAGCGGGATACGCCGTAGCAGACAGTAGCCGATGACCTTGTCCAGTGCATTGTGTCGCCCGATGTCCTCGGCCACGACCGCCAGCTCGCCCGTCGCCGTAAACAGGCCGGCGGCATGGGTGCCGCCGGCACTGTGATGGGCTTGCTGTCCCTCACGCAATGCCTGGCCCAGGCCCAGCAACACCTCCGCGGCAACGCGGAGGTCGCCCGTCACCCGGGGCAAAGTCTCGCCCAGGGCCGCAACGTCGGCGGCACCGCAGCCGGAGCGGATCAGCCGCACCACGTCGGGCCGGGCCGGGGGACGGAATCCCTCCGGCGTGACCCACAATTCCACCCGATTGCGCGAACCGCCTGCTTCTTCACCTGCCGGGCCGGGTGCGGGCAAACCCTGCCCGCAGTGGTGAACCAGCAGAACGTCATCTACGCCGCGCACGTATCCCTCGCTGACGCAGAACCCGGTCGCCAGTTCCTTCTCCCAGCCGGGCAGGCGCATTAACACCGCCACGCTTTGACCGTTGACCACGACCTCCAGCGGCTCTTCTATAATCACTTGGTCGTCCACGGATTCTACACTGTCCGCGCGCACACGCTGGATGTGCCAGACGAGGCCGGAACTGTGGTCACCTGATGTGGATACCATTTCAGACTCAGATCGTTCGCTCATCCCCTTTGCCTCACTCGCACCTTTCGAGCGCATTCCATTATATCATCTTTCCCTATCCCCGGCTAGTGCTCTTTCCCAAAAGTTCTTGGGGTAAAGGCACTGAGGGCAAAGGCGATGCGATCCCATCACCGCCCCGACCTAAAGCTCAGGGCTGAACGGCTAAAGCCTGCTGGAAGCAGGCTAATGCTTCACCAAAATCGAGATTCAGGGCGCTTCAGCCCCAGGCGATTGAGCGGGCACGTTACCCTAAAAACTTTTGGAATGAACCACTGGTAGGGGCAAGGCATGGGCTTGTGCAGCGGTTGGACGCAAGCCCTAACAGGTTGGGGAAGGAGGTAGTCTCCCCCTTGTGTGTTGGTGCCCCTCGTCCGCCCCGCCGGGCGCTAACCCTTCGGCTACGCTCAGGGCAAGCCCGCCCGGCTACGAGGTGGAAAGCCCCCTTCGGGGGCTCCAGAGGCCCGGAGGGCCTTGCATCTCGTAGCTCAGACGTTCCACGTCCGAGCGGGTCTGAGCGACCAACACGTTACCGGGGGA
>JAGGZG010000402.1 GCA_021162125.1 Anaerolineae bacterium | reverse complement strand
CGCACCTCGTCCAGCGCCCGTCCATCCTCACGCATATCCATGGCCCCTCACCGTTCTCTTACCCAGATTCTAGTGAGACGGGGCTGGATGTCAACCCCTCGCTTTTTTGGATCGCCCCGCTCACGCGCCACAATCCAAAGTGTGGGGCAGGCTTTCCAGGCTGCCTTGCCGCGCCACAAGCCAGGGTGTGGGACAGGCTTTCTAGCCTGTCCGGCCGCAGTCCAGTGTGGAACAGGCTTTCTAGCCTGTCCGGCCGCAGTCCATAATGCGGGACAGCCTTTCCAGGCTGCCACGCCGCGCCACAAGCCAGGGTGTGGAGCAGGCTTTCTAGCCTGTCCGGCGATAAGTCACGACTGCGGTGCATCACCGCCTTCAAAGCGGCGACACGTCACCGCAGTCCATAATGCGGGACAGCCTTTCCAGGCTGCCTTGCCGCGCCACAAGCCAGGGTGTGGGACAGGCTTTCCAGCCTGTCCAAGTCACGACTGCAGTGCATCGCCGCCTTCAAAGCGCCGACACGTCGCCGCAGTCCAAGAAAAGCGTGCCCTTGTCGGGGGGACGAACGCAACTATAATTGTGCACCCGACTGAAACGGGAAAGGAGATCGGATGACGTCTCTCTGTGGTAAAGGTGTCTGGCTGGCCTACAGTTATGACCTGCCACGGGCGGTCGAACTGACCACCCAGATCGGTGGCACGCACCTGTTGGTCAAGATAGGGCATGGTGCGTTCTATTTTCCAGAGAGCGCCCGTGAACTGTACCGCCGGACCCTTGCCATGAGCCTCGACCCCCTGGCCTGGATCCAGATGACCGCCGGTAGCGACGAAGGGACGCTGAGGATCATCGAAAAGGCTCTGACCCTGGGCTACCAGGCCGTCGTGCTGATGCTTGATGATGCCCGTCTGGCAGCCGAGGCGATCCAACCCCTGGTGGAGACGCTGCTGGGGCAGGAGGAGATCGAGACCAGGCTGCTGCTGGCCTCCCCACCCCCTGCGTATCTGACGGACGACAGCGCCTTCAAACAACTGGTAAGGATCTGCCACGGGGGGTGGATGCCGCTCTGTTTCCCCAGCCTGGAGGCTGACCCCGAGCGGCTGGTGAACCAGGGCATCTATCAGGCGCTGGGCGACCTGGCCCTGCTCTGGGGCAAGGCCCCGGCCATCTACCCGGTGCTGACCGCCATGAACCCCGCCACGGGGGAATCGCTGGACGCCGAGACGATGCTCCGCTGGGTGGACACGGTGACCCAGCATGGCCTCGATTTCTTCAGTATCTTCCATGCCGCGGGCACGGAGAAGTCCCACTGGGCCCTCTTCAGGGCCCTGAGCCTGCCATGCCTGGAGGCTGCCGTGCCCAACAAGCCCGACCCCGACGAGCCGCCCGAGACCTGGCGCGGCGTGCCCTCCATCGCCCGGCCTGTCTACATCACGGTGGCCCCCGGCGATACGGTGATGGGCATCATCACGCGCTACGAGATGACGCGCGAGCAGTTCTGGCAGTGGAACGCCCATTTGTGGGAGAGCCAGGGCTTCCCCCGTGATCCCGACTATCTCCAGGCCGGGTGGCGCGTGCGCGTCCGCTGACGACGCCATGTTCGATGCGCGGATAGCCCTCGGTCTGCCCTCACTCGCCGGTTACAGCCTGGCCGAAGCCCTCTCCACCGCCAGACGGTTGGGCTTCCAGTCGATCATGGCCCTGCCCGGTGGCCCCCACGCCGAGCACTCACTTGGCCCGTTCCCCACGTTGGGTTGCTACGACCTGACCCCGCCGCAGAGACGCGGGTTGACTGAGATGCTGGCCGGGTTCAGGCACATCGCCATCCATCAGGCCTGGGATACCCGGTGGGCACAGTGGATCGAGTGCGCCGCGCTGGTAGGGGCCGGGGTCGTCACCATCCACGCGGGACGCCCCGAAACGGGGCAGACGGATGCCGCGTTCATCGCCGCGCGTGCGGCGCTGCTGCACCGTATCGGCGACTACGCCGGCGAGCGCGGCGTGCGAATTGGGGTCGAGAACGAGGGCGGGCCCTGTGCCCGCTACCTTGGCCTGGTGGAGGCGGTGGACCACCCCTCGGTCGGGGCTACGCTGGACGTGGGCCATTGCGCCTATGTCCCCCGCGTGTTGGCGGTGGAGGACCCTGACGAACGTGCGGTGGCCCTCAACGAGACGATCCACGCCATGGTGGAGGCCCTGGGGCCTCGTCTGTTCTCGGTCCATGTGCATGACGTCCGACCGGGCGACTGGCGGGATCACCGCTGCGTGGGCTCAGGCATCATCGATTTCCCCGCCCTGTTCAGAGCGCTGCGCCGCGTGCGCTACACGGGCCTGTTGGAGATCGAGCTGGAGGAGCCGGACCGCGAGGCGGCCGCCACCAGGACTGGGGCGTACCTGACAACGTTGTGTCGCACGGTCCTGACAGATCCCCCATGAGAGGAGACAACCGATGACTCAGAAGACCCATCTCTACATTCTGTGGACAAGTGCCGATCCGATCACCGCCGAGAAGATGCTCTTCATGTATGCCATAAACTCCCTCATTCATGGTTGGTGGGAAGACGTAACCCTTATTATCTGGGGGGCATCCGCCAAATTGGTGGGCGAGGACACCAACATCCAGGAAAGAGTCAAGGAAGCGCTGGAGGCCGGCGTTCACGTGACGGCGTGTAAGGCATGTGCTGATCAGTTAGGCGTAACGGAAACTTTGGAAAAACTCGGAGTCGAAGTCAAATACTGGGGAGTCCCACTCACGGAGGTTCTGGCAGGCGAGGGAAAACTGCTGACAGTGTGAATCCCTATCCCCCGTGGTGACTGTCACCCCGGTGGGGAGAGTAGCGGTGACTGTCACCCTGATGGGTGTATGGAGCACACGGGCGGTTGCTTGCGAGGGTGGCCCACGGCGAAGGTCTTGACGGAGGTGACAGTCACCACTACCAAGCTCAGCCAACGGAAATAACCTGGGCGGACCCTGAGCCTGTCGAAGGGTGCGCGAAGGGCAGCCCGTTGGCTTCGACAAGCTCAGCCACCGGAAATGACCTGGGCGGACCCTGAGCCTGCCGAAGGGTGCGCGAAGAGGCCATCCCGTTGGCTTCGACAAGCTCAGCCAACGG
>JAGGZG010000141.1 GCA_021162125.1 Anaerolineae bacterium | reverse complement strand
GCTCCGGCCAGATGAAGGTCTTGAGATGCATGCCCCCCACGCTCCGGCGCAGTGCTTCTCGCTCGGCCTCGCGCAACTCCGCCGGATTGAGATTCTCCATGCGGATGGTGAGGGCGCGGTTGAGGTTGGCCGTGGTGGAGAAGTAGTAGCGCCCACCGGATTCATGGAGGAAGAAGAGGAAACGGTTGCTCAATTTCTGCAGCACCTCGGCCACCACGCTGGAGGGCACGCCGCTCATCAGGTTGTGGCGCTTGATCTCGCCGATGGTGGCGCCCGCCTCACCCCCGCCCCCCAGGAACGAATACATAAAGATGGTAGTCGCGACGCGCTCACCCAGGCGCAGCCCCTGGTAGGCCTTGCCGATCTCCGTGTTGGCCCGGCGGGCTCCCGCCTGTGGCCCCACGATATCGGCGGCCAGCACGCTGTCATATTCGTTGCCCGTGTGCTTGAGCAGCTCACGGCGGATCTCGCTGTCGGTCAGGTCGAAATCGGCCAGGCTGATGTAGGGGCGCCCCGAGCTCTTCAGGGCGCTGACCACCAGCGCCAAGAGCCGCAGCGTGCCCCGCGTGCGCTGGAAGGAGGGAAAGCTGCCCCAACGGTGATAGAGTACATCCACCACCTCGGGCAGGAAGGGATAAGTCTGCCGGAAGCGAGCGCGGTAGGCCGCGCTCTCCTCCCCATGCGGCAACAGCGCCTCCCGCTCCGCCTGCTCCACGAAGGCGTTGACGACCTCTGCGGCCGCCTGCTCGTTCACGTGGGCGAACAGCCGACGACGGATGATGGCGCCCACCTCTTCATCCTGCACCGGGGTGAAGATCTTCTCCACCCTCCCACTGATCTTCTTCAACTGCTCGAAGAGACGCACCGCCTGTTCGTCGTAGTGCTCCAGGGTGCTCGAGGGCAGGGCGACCACCACCGCCACCCTCTCCAACGTGGCAGCGGCTTCCGTCAGCTCCTGCATGAAGGCCATGGTCTGCGCAGCCAGGGTGGACTGGCCGATCGTCACGCCCGCGGCTTTGGTGATATACTCCAGCACCTCGTCCATCAGCACCAGCACGGGCTGATGCGCCGCCAGCAGCCGCTGGATGGCCTCGCGGCCTGGCGCAGTTCGATCCTCGAAGCCCTCCCGTGTGCCGGTCAGTTGCTGGGCCATCAGGCCCCATAGGGTTTCGCTAGCGGCCAACAGGGTGCCGGAGATGACCACCCGCCTGGCACCCCAGCCACGCGCCTTGTGATAGAGGGCAATCAACGAGTGGGTCTTGCCGCCGCCGAAGGGGGTCTGCATCTGGATGACCGGGTCGCCCCCCTGGCCCTGCAGGCGCTTCTCCACCACCTCGAAGAGGTTCTCCAGCCCCTTGGTCAGGTAGGTCTTCTGGAAGAAGAGATCGGCGTCGCGGTATTCCTCCGGACCCCGGTCGTGGTACACCTCCCACAGGTCAGCGGCGAAGACGTCCAGCGTCAGCCGCCCCTGCAGGATGTCGTCGTGCGGTATGGCAATGGTATGAAAGGGGTTCATAAAGTGCGTCCCTCCGTTTACCTTTGAGGTGATCCCGTGCTTCAACGTTCCCGTACTGCCCCAATGGTGTTGGATATACGCCACGGTCTCCTGTGGATCCAGCGAGCGGGTGGTGGTTTGCAGCCGGATGTAGAATTCGTTCCCTTTTTGGCCTTTCAGGTAGGCGGGGTGCGGAGCGGGCTGCACATCAATCACATAGACGAGGCGCCCGTCAACGTCCTCAAACCGACCTTTGATCAACGGCGCGTATTGGCTGCCCAGGGAGTCGCTAATGAGATCCGCCAGCAGTTGTTCGAATTTGTCGCACGATTGGCCCACCAGGGCCAGATCATCATCCAACCCATAGATCCGGCCATCATCCTCCACGCCAATGATCAGCGTGCCGCCCTCTGTGTTGAGAAACGCCGCCAGGGTCTTCAACACACTGTGCCGCAGGGCCTTGTTCTGTTTCCGCTGGTGCATATCCCATTGCAGCGTGCTCTTGAATTCCAGGCGGGTGCTTTCGCCTTGGGCGATCAGGTCCTTGATGCTCATCTATGACCTCCGCGTCCTTGGTTCTGTCCAGACGACCGCGGCTAAGTCACGGTCATCCCCAACGCCGCCGGACGTCCCGCGTCGCGCGTTGATGCGCCGCGTGACGGCGGATCTAAACCCGGCGATGAATGACCCCAACGAATGGGACGGTCGTATGGTAGGGGCGCACGGCCGTGCGCCCCTACGCCATGGTCGGCAATCCACACGGTGCCATGGATGGCGTCATCGCACCTCCGCAGGCGGATGGACCACCGGTGATCTCGGTTCCCATCACCATCGTATGTCATATGTCACCCCGTAAGGGCACGGCGGTGCCGTGCCCTACCCCGCGCCGTCCACATCCCAACATCATCCCTTACCACAACCTCGCCTGACGCACCTCATCCCGCAGCCGATCGCGGCCGGTGAGCATGCCGTCCAGCAGCTTCTTCTCCCGGCTCTCCATGGGCAGGCTCTCCGAGATAGCCTGGGCCACGCGGTAGAAGGCCTCCGATTGCCCATAGCCACTCTCGGCCAGGCGCTGTACCAGCGCCGGCCGATCGCCAAGCGCCCACAGGCGCAGTGCGTGATGCAGCACATCGATCAACTCCTGGCCCGCCGCCAGGTCGTCCAGGTCGCGCTGCTGCGGCCCAAGCACGCGCACGAACTCCTTCTGCTTACGGACAAACGTCCCGCGCCGGCCCCATTCCTGGGCCAGGTCCAGCCCGCACGACTGGGCCAGCTTGCGGGCCTCGTCGAACGGCACGCGCGCCTCGCCGTAGTTCCAGCGCCACAGCACATAGAAGCGCGTGCGGTCGCCGACCTCCCCGGCAAAAGCCTGCCCTGAGCCTGCCGAAGGGCCGTTGTGCAGGATCTGGCGCACGGCGTAGTCGGTGGCCAGGGTGCGCACGTCGTCCAGCAGGCGGTCGGCGCGGATGACGTTGCCCTCCAGGTCCATCACCTGCTCGTAGCGGCCAAAGACCTCGATGGCGGCGCCGATGGCGGCGATGAAGAAGTCGGCCCCGCCGATGCCCTCCTCCCACAGGCGTTGCAGCTTGGCGTTCAGGTAGGTTTGCAGTTCACGGCGCACCTCGTGGTAGAAGCCCACCCCCTGCCGTGGGGCTTTCCTTGCCACGATGTAGATGGACGACGCCAGCGCGGCGGAATCACTGGCCCGCAGGCGGGCCTTCATCTCGGTGTTGAGCGGCCATGCGGCGCTGACCACCAGCCCGCTGTCGAGCAGGGCGTTGATCACCGTCTCCCAGCCGGCGGTGGACTTGTGGGCATAGACGATGACCGCCACCCCGCCCGGCTTGAGCACGCGCTGCATTTCCTTGAATGCCAAAGCCAGGTTATCCTCGAAAAACCGCTTGTCCTTGTGTGGGTAGCGCACCGAGTCCCAGCCCGCCATTTCGGTGATCTCATCGGCTTTGGGGGTGAGCGGCGTGGCAAACAATTCGGGATAGAGATGCCCGATTGTGCGTTTGAGCCAGACGTAGAAGAAATCCGACAGGTCAGCGTATGGCACGGAGTTGTAGTAGGGCGGGTCGGTCAGTATGGCGTCGAAGTGGCCCCTCGGGTGGGGCAAGCGCGTGGCGGAGATGTGGGTGACAGTGGGGGCGATTGGAGATTGGAGATTTGAGACTTGAGACTTGAGATTGGGAATTTCTGAAAGATGCTTGATAATTTTATCTATCCAATCAAGAGCATTACTGTAGTACGTATATGGTTGCGCTTCCACATAGTCCCAGACCATTGGAAGAGCTTGGCGATTAAAAGTGTGAGCAACTGCCTCCAACTGAGTTATCCACGGAACAAGCATGGTTGACTGGTCTACAAATCGACTAATGGCAAATGCCAAATACGTCGCCACCGCGCGGGCAAAATCCTCCGGGTAGGGGCGATGCAGCGCGTCGCCCCCGGCCAGCATGCGCTCATGGGCGCGGCGCACGGCGTCGGCAAAGGTCAGCAGCGCCAACTGCTGGCGCGCGTTGAATAGGTCGCCCCAGGTGTCAAGACCATAATTTCGCACAGAAAACGCACGCTCAGCACCGCTGCCTTTCCCTTCCGGTGTGGGCTCATTCGGCACCGGCTCCAGGCCCCACTCCTGGGCAAGGCGACGCCTCGCCCCTACCAGCGCTTCCTCGGCAGCGCGGTAGGCGGCCAGGTCAGCTTCGGTGGGCAGGCGGTAGAATTTGCCCCGCTGCCCGGCGCGGGTCGTCACCACCGCCACCATGCGCTGCCCGGCGTGGCCCTCCTGAAACAGTCGGCGTGTGGTCTTGGCCTCGATGCTGGCCCCGCAGCCCGGGCAGGTCACCACGGCGCGCCGTACCGTCCCCTGCGCGGGGTCGAAATCGGCGGGCCAGGGGACGTATTGTAGGGGCGCAGGGCCCTGCGCCCCTACTACCTGGGTGCCACGGGCCACAATCTCGAATTCGATGGGCTGGCCGGGGCCGCGCGTCACCGGCCGCAGGGCGATCTGCTTCTTGCTGCCCTTCTTCGCCAGCCAGAACTGGCGCATCAGCGGGATCTCCACCCCGCAGGCCGGGTTCTGGCAGGGCAGCGTGCGCGCCCAGATGTAGCCCACCACTGTCTCGCCCTCCTCGACGGGCGGGTAGAAGGCGGCCAGCTCCTTCCTGGCCTCCGCCAGCACCCAATCGCCCCAGTAGCGCACCGCCGCCAGCAACGGGTTGAAGTCCTCCGGCGGCGCATCGGCTGGGGCGGGTCCCGCCAGCCCCAGCGACAACTGGTCCTGCGTGCCCTTGGCACGCGGACCTTCACCGGGATCGCCCCGCCACAGGTGCTCCGGCATGCCCTCGAAGGGCCGCCCGTACTTTTGCGGGAACTCCAGCGTGGCCTTGAGGATCAGCACCGCCACCGGGTTGTAGTCGTTGGCATAGGCCTCACAGCCCAGGCGCAGCGCCTCCAGCGGGTAGGAGCCGCCGCCGGCGAAGGGATCCAGCACGCGCGGCGGCGGATATCTGCCGGCCTCGATGTCGGCGACGGTCACCGCTTCGCCCAATTCCGCGCTCAGCCGCTCGGCGTGGGCGGCGTAGATGGCCTGACGGGCACGGGCCAGCAGCGACGGATTGAGTGAGTTCTCCCACTTGCTCAGCTCCGCGACAAACTCCCGCTGCCACTGCCAGTCCAGGATGTCCCTGGGCGGCGGCACCAGCGCGGCGTAGGCCGTGGCGCGGCTGGCGGCCAGCGGCCGCCGCGCCCACCAGATGTGCAGCGTGCTGATATGCCCGTGGCGGATGTTCTTCTCGCGGGCCGAATGCTGGCTCACTTCCCTGACGGGAAAGGTCTCTTCGATGAGACGCCGGTCGGTCATGCGTTCTCCTTGTGTTCCGCTGCGGATAGAGCCTTCTCCAACAAGTCAGCAACTCCCAATGCAGGCGCCCAGCGGCGGAGGTAGGCCAAGTCAAGCCGTCCCCACTGCACCTTGAGCACCCCCAACACGTCGCGCCACTGGCGGTCCGAGACCTCGCCCCCCATCCGATACCATTCCAATTTTGCCAGAACGATGTCTTCGGGAGTGGCGACGTAGGCGGTGCGTTCCGGGTCGGTGGCAACAATCTGAGCTACGCGGCGCTCGAACTGCGCCTGGTCAAAGGGACGCTGCTTGCGGACGAAAACGTCCACCTTGAACATTGTCTCCAGGTGGATGAGGTTGAAACTGCTGCGGCGGCGGATGGCGTCCCGGATGGATTCGACATCCACGTAAAACATGTCACTCAGGGCTTGGGCCAGAGGTGCGGCGTGTTCAAGACGCAAATCGGCCACCAGGTCGGTATCCACGGTCGCCCGCGCCACGCCGTGCACTGCACTGGCCAGAGAGCCGCCGATCAAGTATGGCACATTCAGCCTCTCCAGCACCTCGATGACCAACAACGTCACGGCGATCGGTTCAGAGAGCATCGGGATCCTCCTGCGCTTCCAGCGGGCCGTACACGCGGGCGGCCAGTTCAGGCCCCAGCAACAGGTCGGCCAGCCGGCGGCGCAACTCCTGGGAGGTGGCCTCGGGATACCGTTGGCGCAGCCCGCTGAGGGCCAACGTGCGCACCGTCTGGTTCAGTTGGCCCACCATGTGCAACTTGCGCCACGGCGGGGCCTGGCGCAACAACTCGATCAGCACCGCCTCCGCCTCGGGGCGGGTGTCGGGAAAGAGGGCCACCTGTGAGGAATGCGCCACACGGCCCCGACCGGCCGCGCGTCTCCTTTCCTCGGCGGTAAAGGCCTCGGCGATGAAACGGCCATCTCTCATAGTTCTGGCTCCTCAAGCACGCGCAGAATCTCGTCGGCGCGATAGACGCGATGAAAGAGCAGATCAACCACAGCTCGTCAGTGGGCCTTCTGCCCAATCCCCTCTCCCCCGAGGGGGAGAGGGCTAGGGTGAGGGGGCAAATGCTCAGTAGGGCGAAATTAGTTTCGCCCAACATAGCGGACGGCAATGCCCTCACCTCCTGTGTAACCATCCCCTACGTCCCACCGAGGGAGGCAGATACGGAGAAGGCAGGGGCCTTTCCCCAGACCATTCTCTCCCTCTTGCCCCAGAAACAAAATGTACCCTCGTCAGACAGCTTCCTGCGCCGTTTTCTCGATAGCCTCTGGGGAGATAATGTAGCGCACTTCCAGGTGTTCCTCCGGCTCCAACGTCGCCGCCGGGTCCTGCAGGATATACAGACGCGGATCGGAGCTGGCCGCGTCGAGCACCACATACAGGTAATAGTCCACGCCAAAGCGCTGGGCCTTGAACCATTCATTCTGCGTCAGGGCCACGGATCCAACCCCAGCACGGGCCTTCACCTCGATGTAGCGCACCGCGCCGGTCCGCGGGTCGCGCGAGCGCACGTCATACCCCAGGTTTTCGGCGGCCACGTCCTCCGGCCGACGGCCATGCTCCCGCTCATAGCGCAGGGTCATCTCCATGCCCACCTGCTCGACCTCGGCGCTGGAGTGCATCTCCGCCCCGCCCGCGCCTGGCAGGTCCACGGACGGGAGCACGCGCACCGCGGAGATGAAGCGCGGCGTGTCCAACGTCAACTCTGCCTCACGCGTCAAGGTGTCCTGCAGCTCCCGCAGGGCGACCTGATAGGCGTCCTTCTGCTGCTGCTTGTTGTAGATGACCAACGCCACGTCCTCGCCTGCCAGGGCCCGTTCCTGCAACTGGATCAGATCGCTGTCCAGCGCCAGGATCAGATAGCGCAGCGACTCCAGGCCGTATTTACGCTTGATCTCGGCCTGTCGCTCCCGCTCGGCGGCCAGCTCCTCCCTGTACGCCTCCAGATAGGGGATCAACCAGGCGATCCCCTGCGTCCGCACGGCGGCCACATCGAAATCCTCCTCAGCCGGGCTGTCAGCAGGCGCCAGGTCCCAGATGACCGCAGGGCTGATCGGCTCGATAGGCTCCCCGCTCCGGGGGACGAAGAGCGCGAACAGCCGCTTGCCAGCCACCTCGCCCAGCCCGTCCGAGATCTGTCCTTCGAAGAAGAGCAGCACGCCATCGCGCCGCCCGTCGGGGTCCAGGAAGGTAGCGCCCTGTTGCAGGGCCGACATCAGGGTCTTCTCGGCCCACTGCAACACCGCCTCAAAGAGCGGATGCCCGAAGGAGACAAACACGGCCCGCGCTTCGCGCATCGCCAGTTCTTTATCGAAGGTGATCAGCGGGTAGCGTCGCTGCAGCGAGCCAAAGCGACGCCGAAATTCGTCGTCCGCGGCGATGGCACGGATCGCATAGGGAACCCGGTCGACGGTGAAGAAGCCAGGACGCCCCATATCGCGGCGTGGACGCATCCGGCCCTCGAGACGGGTCCAGGCCCGCTGGAAGAAAGCCTGCGTGTACTCGGGGATCAGGCGTTGCTCACGGGCCTGAGCGTTCATCTCCCGAATGCGGGTGTAGTCGATGTGGCGGGTGGCCAGGCTCTCACCCAGATTGGCTTTCACGTTGGCGATGTAGGCCTCATCCACGTAGATATCGATCTCGCGCAGGATATCGTCCAAGGTCCGCGCATTGGCCGCGGCCTCGGTCAACAACTGTGCCAGATTGCGACCGGGGAATAGCTCGTCGATCACGTCAAAGACCTTGTCGCTGCCCAGCGCGGCGCGGATCTCGTCCAGCTTCTCAAACAGCCGCTTCAGCACCCGGCCCTCGCGGGTGTCACTGGCCACCAGGTTGAAGATGGTCACCTCGCGGGTCTGACCATAGCGGTGGATGCGCCCCATGCGCTGCTCCAGCCGGTTGGGGTTCCAGGGCAGATCGTAGTTGATCATCAGGTGACAGAACTGCAGGTTGAT
>JAGGZG010000328.1 GCA_021162125.1 Anaerolineae bacterium | reverse complement strand
TTCTTTCACCAGGTCTAGGAGCCCGGCATCAGGGCCGTTGCGCACGCAGGCCGGACAGCGCAGAATGTCCAACAAGTCTTGACTGACCATCAGCTTCCTCCTAAAGCTAGACGTTTCACTGAACTGCTTCCGTAGCGGTACTGCCGCCAGACTCTTCGAGGGGAATCTCGTTATTGGACGGGATATTGTGCTCCGAGAGCGAGTTTCTTCGCGCCCTGCGGGCGCTCAGAATGACAGGCTGAGCAGTCGGTGCTGCTGCCGCGTCGCCCGGACGTTCACGTCCGGGCCTTCCGGGCAAAAACCTACACTTGTGAGGGGCTAGGGGGAGGGTCGGATGGAGTCTTAGCTTGATGCCTATGGCCAGACAAGTCCCCCCTCCAACCGGGGAAATAGATCCGATGGATATTACATCAACGCCAGCGCCCCCTCCGGACACTGCAACACGCAAGCCCCGCAGACCACGCAGCGATCTTGATCCGGCACCCGGATCTTCTTCGTCGCCGGGTCTGGCAGGCAGCAGCCCACGGGGCAGACTTCGTAGCAGGTCAGGCAACCGCTACATCGTTCCTCGTCCCAGTGGACGGTCTTGAAGATGGTGTTGATCATGAATTGCCAGAAACTGCGCAGCGTTGTTTCCATCGTCTCCTCCTTTCACCACCCCAGCGTACGGGGCAGAAAGAGGTAAACTGCCAGGATCAACAAACCAATGGGCACCAGCTTCCAGAAGTGCTCCGCCTCGCCAGCGCGCATGAAAGGGGAGGCCCCCTGGAAGTCAGCGCCAGCGAAAAGCCCCAGGCTCCCCAGAGCCACACACCAGTTGAAGAGAGGGCGGGGCGATAGGTGGCCGACCGTTATTGACCAGCCCGCCAGCAGGGCGATGCTGAGCAGCGCCAGGCCGACTCCTTGCAGCAGCCCGTCGCGGGTGGGCCACCAGGGCCAGGTGATCCCTATGAAAAGAAACATTGCCAAAGAGCTGAGCAGAGCCGGGATCACCAGAGGACGGCGGACGATGATCAGGATCACGGCCAGCAGCACAGCCCAGAACTGCCACATCACCACTGCCATTTCCAGCCGGGCCGGGAGGGGAAACCGCACCCAGCGCATGGCGTCGGTTTTGCGCTGCCCTCTCTCCAGGTAGGCCGGGATGTCTCTGGCGTAGCACG
Organism: Anaerolineae bacterium; assembly: GCA_021162125.1. GTDB lineage: Bacteria > Chloroflexota > Anaerolineae > JACIWR01 > JACIWR01 > JACIWR01. The sequence goes on along the minus strand of JAGGZG010000328.1, from coordinate 6,188 downwards.
GTCCCCAGCGTACTCGCCAACCGGTCTCTTGCTCGATCCGCTTCCCTTTCACCCCGTTGGCGCAAAGCTGGGGCAGGGTTAGCCGCCGATGATCCACCACATCGGCCAGGCCACTGGTCTTGATGGCGGCGATGATGTTCTCGGCGGTGAAGTGTCCCCCTCCAGCTCCGCACCAAACGTTGATTCCTTTGGAATTGGCTACCAGCAGCCAGGCGTCAACTTGGCCGTCCAGCTCCCGCACCACCCGGCGCACTGTCAGGTCATAGTTGCCGGTGACCAGCACGGGGGATGAGCAGTCCGGTTCCCCGATCCGGTAGAGGCCAGTGCGTACTTTTGGGTAGGGAGGAATGTTGCGCCACAGCAGGCAGTAGAGGTCCTTGAGTAACGTCCAGAGGGTAACCCGATGGCGCAAGCGAGGTACCTCGGGGGCGGAAATGGCCCGGGGCGCTGTCGCTGGCCGGGCCGAGAAAAGTTGTAGGCTGCCGCCCAGCCGGGATGTCACGACCCGCCCCTTAAACCCGGCCAGGGCCAGTTTTTGGGGAAAACCGTGGAGCGCCGTGGTGCTCGTTCTCGTGATCAGCCAGGTGATCAGGGCCAGCGGTAATCGCACCAGGTAGAACAACAGCCGGGCCAGTAATCCATCGGGCACCACCTCATCGGCCACCAGCAACCGGCCCTCCGGTTTCAACAACCGGCCGCAGGCTTCCAGCACGTATTCCAGGGTGTTCTCCTCCAGCTCGCTGAGGACCAGCGTGCTGACAATCAGGTCGAAGCTGGCGGGCTCAGAATGATCGGCAATGGTCGTGGCATCCATCAGCCGTAACTCGATCCGGTGCTCCATCCCGGCCGCCTTCACCTTCTTCTGCGCCTCGGCCAGCATCGGGGGCGAGGTGTCAATCCCCACTACTTTCGCTCCCCGCTTGGCACAGAGGAGAGCCAGCGACCCCGTGCCGCACCCGATCTCCAACACCCGGTCGCCAGGTTGCACGAACTCGGCGATCCGCTCTTGAATCCCCTGGATCTGTCCCAGGGTGATGATTTTGATTCCCCGGTCGTAGTCAGCGGGGGTGGTTTCCAGGTATTTCATGAATGTGGTAGCCATTTTTGTCTTTCGTAGTCCACTCTGCGCCTCGGTCAGGAGACCGATGGCGAATGATGTGGGAAAAGGCGCCTTACCAGCCAACCCGCCAGGCCGACTATCATCACCAGTCCTACTACCCACCGGAGCCACCAGTACGGCTCCCGCCGCACGATGAAGCCATCCACGGGGAGTTGCCCTTCGTAAGCGCGTATTGTCACCTGGTGTGGCCCGTCGCTCAGATGACGGGCCACTTCCATCCGCTCCCCTGCCCGCCAGTGACGTTTCTGCTCAGAGCCGCCATCCAGGGTGACCAGCATTGTGCCCTGTCCGGCGCCTGGTCCGACTTGCAGCCACAGGTCAGTGCCGTGGAAGGTGAAGCTCAGGCGGGCCGTCTCGTCTTGCCCCAGGCGATAGTTCCCCAGCACGGCAGCCCGATCCGCGCGCGTCTCCCAGCTTCCACTGTACTCGATTGCCCAGTGGTCCTCTTGGTGATAACCAGGATACATGACCGGCGGTTGGTTGGCATATTCCTTTACTGCGTAATACACCGGCATCAGGGTGAAGTCAGGCTCGGCCATGCGAAAGTAGTACCAGGCCTGGTCCTTCTCGGCGTCGGTGGCCCGTTTGAAGAACCAATAATTGACCACGCCCACCCAGGGCCACTCGGCCTGAGCACGTTGGTAGGCGTCCACCACGTTGCGGGCCTGCTGTTCGGGGGTGACGTAGCCATAGCGCTTGTCGGGGAAATCGGCGGGGACTGCGCTCCAGTTCATCTCCGAGATCCAGATGGGCTTGGCGGCGTCGCCGTTGCGCACCATTATCCCGCGCACGTACAGGGGACGGGAGAAGTTGAGTACGCGGGGGCGCATTCGCCGGTCATAGGCAGCGGACCACAGCCCGTAGCCCTGGATACTGAGGATGTCGAAGGAGTCCGCAGCGCCGGCGTTGTACATCCGTTGCAGGAAGATGAAGTCGTTGATCCCATAGGGGGAGCGGGGGTCGAGTTCGATGGTCGCGGCCAGCGCCCCGCTGAGGATCACGCAGTCGGGATCGGCCTCTTTGGCCCGCCGGTAGCCGATGCGCAGCAGGCGCACGTACTCCTCGGCGTTGGCCACGCCGCCCCACTCATCACCCAGGTTGGGCTCGTTCCAGAGCTGATAATAGCGGATGCGCCCTCGATAGCGGCTGACGACGGCGTACACGTAATCGCCGAAATCGTCGTAATCGGCCGGGGGAGCGTCCGTCCAGCGGGTCTCCTGATCGGCCCGCGCCCACAGGGGCGAGCCCTTGAGCAGAGCGATAATCTGCAGATTGTACTGTTCGGCCAGGTCTACGATCTGGTCGTACTTATCCCAAGCCGAACGGTACGGCTGCCAACGCCGGTCCTCGAAGTCGCCTTTGCCGTGGATCTCGATGTCCTCCCAGGGAAAGGCCTGCCGAATCCAGCCAAAGCCGGCCTCACTGATGAGCTGTACCTGCCGCTCGCGTTTGGCGGGTTCTACCTCTTGCTCCAGGAAAGTGTTGATCCCAAAAGGGTTGACCCCAGCGTGGGCCACGGGCACCAGGTCGGCAGTGACTGGTTGGGGGCGTGTCCAGTTGGAGGCGAGCTGGAATACCCCACGGACCTGGGGCAGGGCGTCGGTCTCTCCGGTCCAGTGGAAGAGGAGGTCAGGCAGGGGTTCGGGCTGGGTAAAAAGTACGAGGAACACACTTAAGAGAGCAACGAGCAGTAGAACAATGGTCAGTGTGCGCCACATAATCCTTGCCTTTCCGGCGCGAGAATGGCGGCCACCAGAGAATGGAATCAAGGTAGGTCGAAAGCCTCTTTCAGGGCTGCTACCGCGTCTTCCAGACGCTCGGAGTCAATCACACAGGAGATGGTGGAAATAGAGGTGGAGATAGCCAAGATATTGATTCCCTGAGCGGCCAACACTTCGAACATTGCCCCTGCGATGCCCGGTCGTTCCCGAAAGTCGGGGCCGAAGATGGAAACGATGGCCACGTTGGGTCGGCTAGACACACTTTCAGCTTCGATCTTTGCCTTGACATCATCCATGATTTTCAACGTGGCATCGAGATGTTCTTGGTGGACGCAAAATGCTACGTGATCTCGATTACTCTTGTCAACGCATTGCACGATGAACTGCACGTTAATCCTTGTCTTCCCCAGTGCACCCAGGATCGCGGCGGCTGTTCCGGGCCGGTCCGGGATGCCCAGCATACATACCTCTGCCAGGTTGGCGTTTTGGATGATCCCTCCAATTTTGATTTTTGTCATGGTCACTTTCCTCCGAAGTAGAAAATCGTCCATTGGTTCAGGTGGTTACGGATAGAAGTTTAGCAGAAATTCGGCTATAGTCAAGTGGGCGTACGTTAGCGACTACTGTAACGCAGTTGAGTTTCCTCCGTGGGGCCTGGTGGGTGAGCGTTGGCACGCCTCACCTGTGCATATTTAATGCGGTTATTACTACTCAGGCCAGCGGTTGAAACCGCGCCTGAGGAGCTAAAGCTGGCTGTCCACCTGCGTGGACAGGCGCGTCCACGCAGGTGGACGCTCGGCTGCAAGCCCTCTAGAGGCGATTTCAATCGCTAACAGAAGCAGCCTGAGCAGTTACTCCGCCCCCATTATACCGGAGTCGCCCCCTGCTGTCAACGGGCTTCCGTGCGGGGGGAGGGCTTTCCCAAAGTGGGAAATTTCACCGCAGAGAGCGCAGAGAGCGCAGAGACTTTGTGGTTTTTCCGTCATTCTCGGCGTCCTCAGCGTGCTCTGGGGTGAAAAACGTGAGACGTCGCCGACTTTGGGACAGCCCTAGCGCAGGGAGAGCACAGCGATCCCCCATCCCGTCAGCCGCCGGCGGGGTAGATTGCAGCCCGTGCTGAAGTGTGGTAAAATGAAGGCACTCCGTTAGCCTCGATAGCCAGAACGCTGATCGGCCTTATCTCGAAAGTTATGCCAGGGGGTGACAAATCATGAGCATGATTGAAGAGCAAATCGAGCGCCGCCGCCAACGGGCGCAAGAGGAGATCGTGCGCATCTCCAACCAGGGAACGCATCCTGTGTTCAGCACCTTCGAGGTGACCTCGGTCTCTGGACGCACCTACCACGTGCAGATCCGGTCTCTCACCGAGCACTTAAACTCCTGCACCTGCCCCGATTATCGCACCAATCTGGTGGGCACCTGCAAGCACATCGAGGGGGTGCTCTACTACCTGCGCCAGGCAGCGGGCGACGAATGGGAGAAACTGGAGACCCAGAAACCGCCGGTGACCTTTATCTACCTACATTACGGCGAGGAGATTACCGTGCGCGTGACCACACCTCTGCCCGAGGACTCCGCCGTGCGTGCCTTGCTGGAGCGATTCTTCGACGAGGAGGGAATTTTGCGCGGCGAGCCTCTGGAGGCCATTCCCCGTCTGCTGGAGGACATCGCTGCCCTGAACGTGGAGCAACAGGCCGCCCTGGTCGTGGACGAAGAAGTGCGACAACACCTGGACCTGCTGCGCGACCTGGAGGCCACTCGCCGTCAGAAAGAGTGGTTCCTGGCGCAGATGAAACAGGGCACCCGTTCGCTGGACGTGCTGCACGGCACCCGGCTCTATCCCTATCAGGAAACAGGCGCTTTGCACCTGGCCTTTGGCCGGCGGGCTATGCTGGCCGACGACATGGGCCTGGGCAAGACAGTACAGGCCATCGCCGCCTGTACACTGCTCCACCAGTTGGGCGACGTGGACAGCGCACTGGTCATTTGCCCCGCCTCGCTGAAACACCAATGGGCGCGGGAGATCGGCCGCTTCACCGATCTGCCGGTCACCGTCATTGAGGGGCCGAGCAAAAAGCGCCGGGTGCTCTACAGCCAGCCCACCTTTTTCACCATCGTCAACTACGAACTGGTACGGCGTGACCTGGCGATTTTCGAGCGTATGCACCCGGACGTGATCATCCTCGACGAGGCGCAGCGCATCAAGAACTGGCGCACCAAAACTGCCGACTCGGTCAAACGCCTGCGCAGCCGCTACGCTTTCGTCCTCACCGGCACGCCCCTGGAAAATCGCCTGGACGAGTTGTACAGCGTCTTCCAGTTCATAGACCAGCGCGTCCTGGGCCCGTTGTGGATGTTCAACGAGCGCTACTTCCAGCTCGAACTACGTCCTAATAAGACCTACCGCGTGCTGGGCTACAAGAACCTGGACGAATTGCGCGCCCGCATCGCGCCTTACGTGCTGCGCCGCACCCGCGAGCAGGTGTTGAAAGACCTGCCAGAGCGCATTGACAATAACTTCTTCGTGGAGATGACCCGCGAGCAGTGGAACGCCTATTCGGAATACCAGTCCATCCTCGCCCGCCTGCTGGTGATCTCCCAGAAACGCCCCCTCCGCCCCAAAGAACACGATCTACTGCTCAAATCGCTGATCAAAATGCGCCTGATCTGCAACGCCCTGGCCCTGCACGATCCTGATCTTCCGCCGAAGGAACGCGAGCGCACGGCTCCCAAAATTCGGGAGTTTCAACACATCATGACCGACGAAATCGCCAACAACGGCCACAAGGCCATCGTCTTCAGCCAATGGTCGCGTATGCTGGCCCTGACCGAACCCGTGCTCTCGCGTCTGGGCCTGGGCTACGTCAAGCTGACCGGTCAGGTGCCCACGCACAAACGCGGCGACCTGATCGCCCGTTTCTTCGACGACCCGGACTGCCGCGTGTTCCTCTCCACCGACGCCGGCGGGGTGGGCCTCAACCTGCAAGCGGCCAGCCTAGTGGTCAACCTGGACCTGCCCTGGAACCCGGCCGTGCTCGAGCAACGCATCGCCCGCGCTCACCGCCACGGACAGCGAAACGCCGTCAACGTGATCAACCTCATCGCCCAGGGCACCATCGAGGAGCGCATCCTGGATTCGCTGGCCGCCAAGCGCAACGTGTTCGCCGGGGTGTTCGGCGGCGAGGAATCGCCAACCGAGATCAGCTTCCGCGATACCGGCCAGGGCCTGCTCAAGCAACTGAGCGAGATGATGGAGGTGAAAGAGGAGGTCAAGCCGGTCATCGAGCTGACGCCGGTGAAGGAGAAAGAGGCGGAACGAGCACCGGAGGTGATCGAGCTGCCCCCGC
>JAGGZG010000032.1 GCA_021162125.1 Anaerolineae bacterium | reverse complement strand
GCTGCTGCGTCGCCTGGACGTGAACGTCCAGGCTGAGCAGGCCAAGAGTGCTGAAGCACCCTTCGCCAATGTGGACGGCGGCTCCGAGGCCACCACAGCCTGCTTCAGCAGGCTTCTGCTGCTGAGCCTGGCGCTTCAGCGCCGGGCGGAGGGCGGATTTCTCAACTACTGATACTGGAGGGATCGCATAGCTGGCCTAGTGCGCGGCACTCGAAATGCCGTGAGCCTTCGGGCTCCGTGGGTTCGAATCCCACTCCCTCCGCCTAAGACTCCTTGACACACACGGTAATTCGTGGTAGAATTCCTCTCGACCTGCGGCACCGCACGGCGTGCCGCAGTTGCGTGTCATATCACATCAAACACGTCCTCGGACTGATGGAGGCGTGCCGGCCCATCGGCCGGTTCTCCATCGGGATGAAGAGGGCGGACGTTCAAAAACGTACCAGAAGGAGGACTAAACAGTGGCAGTCGTTTCTATGAAAGCACTCCTGGAGACCGGAGTACACTTTGGCCATCGCACGCGGCGATGGAACCCGAAGATGAAATCGTTCATCTTCACCGAGCGCAATGGCATCCACATCATTGACTTGCAGCAAACCATTGTCCACCTGGGAGAGGCGTACAACGTGGTGCGCGATACGGTCAGCGAAGGGGGCACAATTCTCTTCGTGGGCACCAAGCGACAGGCCCAGAACAGCATCGCCGAACAGGCGCAGCGCTGTGGGATGCCCTACGTCAACCAGCGTTGGCTGGGCGGCACTCTGACCAACTGGCGCACCATTCGCCAGCGCATAGATTACCTGTTGGAGCTGGAGAACCGCCGCGAAATCGGCGAGTTTGAGCGCCTGCCCAAGAAAGAAGTGCTCAAGCTGGAGCGTAAGATCGCCAAGCTCAACAAACGCCTGGGTGGGATTAAGGACATGCGCGATCTGCCGGACTTGCTGTTCATCACCGACGTGCGGCGAGAGCACATCGCCGTCAAAGAGGCCAACGCGCTGGGGATCCCCATCATTGCTATGGTGGACACCAACTGTGATCCCGACCCCATTGACTACATCATCCCGGCCAACGACGACGCAATCCGCGCTATCAAACTCATTACCTCTAAGATTGCCGATGCAGTTCTGGAGGGCTTGCAGATGCGCAAGGCCATGATGATGGAGGAAGAGGTTTCTGTCGAGGACGAGCAATACCTGGGCGAGGCTACACTGGCCAAATTGAAATCCGGGGTGCTCGAGTTTGAGGAGGAGGAAGAGGTAGAAGCAGAAGAGAGCGTCACCCCCGTCCCCTCTGTCCCCTCTGATGAGGAGCGCGAGCCGGAAACTACCGAGGTTGAATAGATCATGCATTGGCGGGCTGTGCAGAGTGGCCCGCCAATGGACTGTTATCAGGAGGATACGTTACTTTGGAGATTACAACTGCAACCGTAAAGGAACTACGATCTGTTACCGGCGCGGGCGTTCTTGATTGCAAAAACGCACTGGAGGAAGCCAACGGCGACTTTGACAAGGCCGTGGAGCTTCTCAAGAAGAAGGGATTGGCCGCCGCCGCCAAACGGGCCGGCCGCGCTGCTAAAGATGGAATCATCGGTCACTACGTGCACATGGACGGTCGCGTGGCTGCCCTTGTCGAGGTGAACTGCGAGACCGACTTCGTGGCCCGCACCGAGGAATTTCAGACCCTGGCGCACGATCTGGCCATGCAGGTCGTCGCTGGGCGACCCCAATATCTGAGCAAGGAAGATGTCCCCGCCAAGGTGCTGGAAAAGGAGCGAGAGATATACCGCGCCCAGATGAAAGACTCTGGCAAACCGGAGCATATTATAGACCGCATCGTCGAGGGCAAACTCCAGAAATTCTACACCGAGGTCTGTTTGCTGGAACAACCTTTCATCAAGGACGACGATCTCACCGTAAAGGATTTGATCGCGCAGACCATCGCCAGAACGGGCGAGAACATCCGCGTCCGGCGATTCGTGCGCTACGAGCTTGGGGAATAGGCCGCGCGGGGGCTTGGGCGGATTCCCCGCGCTAGGCAGGAGGTACAATGGCTCAAGCCTACAGACGGATTCTCTTGAAGTTGGGTGGTGAGGCCCTGGCCGGAGCCCAGGGTTATGGCATTGATCCTATCCGCGCTGAGGAAGTGGCAGCCAAGATCAAAAGCGTGAAAGAACACGAGGTGGAGATTGCCATCGTCATGGGGGCGGGCAACCTCTGGCGGGGTAAGGATGGACTGGCTCATGGGATGGATCGGGCCACCGCTGACCACATGGGCATGCTGGCCACGGTGATGAACGCCCTGGCTTTGCAGGATGCCCTGGAGCGTCAAGGGGTCACCACCCGGGTGCAGACGGCTATCGAGATGCGCGCCCTGGCCGAGCCCTACATTCGCCTGCGCGCCATCCGTCACCTGGAGAAGGGACGGGTGGTCATTCTGGGCGCTGGCACGGGCAACCCGTATTTCACCACCGACACGGCGGCTGCCCTGCGCGCAGTGGAGATCAACGCCGAGGTGCTCATCAAGGCCACTAAGGTAGACGCGGTCTACGAAAGTGATCCACACCTCCATCCCGACGCCCGTCGTTTCGAGAAGTTGAGTTACCTCGATGCCCTGAACATGCGGGTGGGCATCCTGGATTCTACGGCAATCACCATCTGTATGGACAATGACTTGCCCATCATCGTCGTCAATCTGTGGGAGGAAAACAGCATCGAGCGTGCCGTAATGGGCGAGCTCATAGGGACAACCATCAGTCACCAGGCATCTTTGTAAAAGGGGGGCACGATGATCAACGAGGTGCTCAAAGAAGCCGAAGATCGTATGAACAAGGCTGTTGATGTTCTGCGTGAAGACCTGATGACCATCCGCACGGGCCGGGCTTCCCCGGCCCTGGTAGAGCGTTTGCCAGTGGAGTACTATGGCTCGCTCATCCCACTTAACCAACTGGCCACTATCTCCACCCCAGAACCCCGTCTGCTGACCATTCGCCCGTGGGACGCCTCGGCCCTCTCCGCTATCGAGAAGGCCATCCTCAAATCGGACCTGGGGCTGACCCCCAACAACGATGGAAAACTCATCCGCCTGGTCATACCGCGCCTGACGGAGGAGCGTCGCCAGGAGCTGGCCAAGATCGTCGCCCGGCGCGTAGAAGAGGGCCGGGTAGCGATTCGCCACTGCCGCCGTGACGCCATCGCCGACTTACGCGAGTTGGAGAAAGAGAAACTGATCTCCGAGGACGATTTTTACCGCGGCCGGGACGAAGTTCAGAAGTTGACTGATCGGTTCATTAAAATCGCGGACGAAATTGGCCAGCGTAAGATAGCCGAGATCAAGGAAATCTAACCGTTTTCCTTTCCCCTCGTAGGGGGCGGAGATGGTGATCTGTGATATGATGGAGTCACTGTGATGGCAAACGAGCATGGTCTGGCCAAGGTGCCCTATCACCTGGCGATCATCATGGACGGCAATGGCCGTTGGGCTCGGCGGCGTGGACTTCCCCGTCTGGCCGGACACCGGGCCGGGACGGAAAACATCCGCCCGGTACTGGAGGCCTGCGTTGAATACGGGGTCAAAATACTCACCATCTGGGCCTTCTCCACCGAGAATTGGGGTCGTCCCAAGAAAGAGGTGCGCGGGCTGCTGCGCATCCTGGGCGATACCATTGATCGCCAGCTTCCTGAACTGCACGCCAATGGCGTTCGCCTGCGGCACACCGGCCGGCTGGACCGGCTGCCCCATAGACTGCAAGGCAAGATACGCGACGCCATCGCGCTCACCAAGAACAACGAGCGCATCACCTTGAACGTCGCTTTCGATTACGGCGGCCGCGCGGAGATACTCCAGGCGGTGCGACGCATCATTGAGGACGGGATTGCCCCCGAGCAGGTGGACGAAGCCTTGTTTCGCCGATACCTCTACACCGCCGACCTGCCCGATCCCGACCTGATCATTCGCACCAGCGGGGAGTTTCGTACCAGCAATTTCATGATTTGGCAGGCGGCCTACGCCGAGTATTACATTACACCCACTTACTGGCCCGACTTTGGTAAAGAGGAGCTTTACCAGGCGCTTCTGGATTACAGTCAGCGCGAGCGTCGCTTTGGCCTGGTGGAGGCACAAGATTAGGGCCGTCCATTAGCGCACGCCTCGCACTTCCCCTGGAAAGGACCCCCCGTGCTCAGCTATCGCATCTTGAGCGCCGCGATCCTGATTCCGCTGGTGGCCCTCTCGGTTTACCTGGGTGGGGTGTGGTTTCTGACCTTTATCCTCGTGGTACTCGGTATCGCCACCTGGGAGTACGTGTCCCTGGTGCGCAAAGGTGGGTGCCGATCGTCCTACACCTTCGCCCTGGCCCTCGTTTGGCTGATTATCCTCGATGCTTACCGCCCGGAGTGGGGCCTGCTGCGCCCCGCCATAGCGCTGGTCCTCGCTTCTTCCCTCATCTGGCAACTCTTCCAAAAAGATTCTCGCACCCCGACAGAGGATTGGGGCCTGTCTATCGCTGGCGGGCTGTACCTGGGCTGGTTCTCTGGTCATTTCATCTCCGTGCGCGCCCTGGATAACGGGCTGGCCTGGATGACCTTCTCCCTTCTGGTAATCTGGATTACTGATAGCGGGGCCTACTTCGTGGGCACGGCGTGGGGACGGCATAAGATGTGGCCCCGCTGGAGCCCCAAGAAGTCGTGGGAGGGGTTTCTCGGCGGGCTGGTGGCTGGCGTAGCCAGCGCTGTGCTGCTGGCCTGGCTGCTCGGGCTGGGGATAGGACACGGCCTGGTGCTCGGTGTGCTTATTCCCACCCTCACTCCATTCGGTGACCTGGCTATCTCGATGATAAAGCGTCAGGTGGGAGCTAAGGACTCGGGGCACATCATCCCCGGTCACGGTGGATTCCTGGACCGCATTGACTCGCTGCTTTTCGCGGCGGTGATCGTGTACTATTACGTGATCTGGATTGTAAATGTGTAGCGTGCCGCCAGGGCTGTGGATCTGAGAGCGTGTCTGAAAAATCGACATGAAGATACAAACCACCAAGACACAAAGGCACCAAGTGACATTAAGAGAGCAGGTAACTCCTCTGTTTCTTGGTGTCTTGGTGCCTTCGTGGTGAATTTTCGGACACCCTCTGAGGCTAATCGGATTAGTCAGAAAGGAGCGTGGGGTTATGGAGGAGAAGCGGTACAAAAGGATCATCAATGCCTGGTGCATGTATGACTGGGCCAACTCGGCCTTTGCTACCACGATTATGGCCACGGTGCTGCCTACTTTCTACAGCTCGGTGGCCGGCATCACCCTGGCGGTTGATCCCAACCAAGCGAGAGTGCTGGCCAGCAGCTACTGGGGCTACACCAATACTATCGCCATGTTGATCGTGGCCTTCGCTGCTCCAGTGTTGGGGGCCATCGCCGATCACAGCGGGGCCAAAAAGCGCTTCGTCGGTGGCTTCGCCACGGTGGGAATTCTCTTCACGGCACTGCTGGTCCTGGTCAGCACCGGCAATTGGCTCATGGCCTCGGCTTTCTACATCCTGGGCCGCATAGGATTTTCCGGGGCGAACATTTTCTACGATTCTCTACTGCCCCACGTGGCCAAACCAGAGGACATTGACCAGGTATCTACCAAAGGCTACGCTCTGGGCTATCTGGGCGGCGGATTGCTACTGGTCATTAACCTGGCCTGGATAATGTTCCCGCAGGTTTTTGGCCTGCCCAATGCCGAGGTCGCTTCGCGGCTGTCCTTCCTCAGCGTAGCCGTGTGGTGGGCTTTGTTCTCCATACCCTTCTTCCGCTACGTGCCCGAACCCCCGGCGACGGTAATGCGCGGGGAGAGCGCCAACCCCGTGCGCGCTGGCTTCCAGCGACTGGGTCACACCTTTCGTGAGGTTCGCCAGTACAAGGAGCTGCTCAAATTCCTGCTCGCCTTCTGGCTCTATAACGATGGCATTGGCACCATTATCACTATGGCCGCCATCTTTGGCGCCGAGATCAATATCCCGAGCGAACATCTGATCGGCGCTATCTTGCTCGTGCAGTTCGTCGGTATTCCCTTTTCGTTCGCGTTTGGGTGGCTTGCCCGGCAGCTGGGCACCAAGCGCTCCATCCTCCTCGCTCTGGGTGTCTACTCGCTCATCGCGGTCGGTGGCTACTTTTTGCATACGGCGCTCCACTTCTGGATACTAGCCTTCATGGTGGCGATGGTGCAGGGTGGCTCGCAGGCTCTCAGCCGCTCCCTCTACGGTGCGATGACCCCCAAGGCGAAGACAGCCGAGTTCTTTGGCTTCTACGACGTAAGTTCCAAGTTCGCCGGCATTATCGGGCCTCTCGTCTTTGGCCTGGTGGGACAGCTCACGGGCTCCAGCAGGCTGGGGATTGTCTCGTTGGTCGTGTTCTTCATTGGCGGCGGGCTGCTGCTGGCCTGGGTGGACGAGAAAGAGGGTATCCGTGTAGCCCGCGCGGAGGACGAGGCCCTGGCCAAAGCTGCTGTCTAGCCCTTGATTCCCGTAGCAGGAGCTCCCCCCGCTCACAGGGGGGAAGCCTGTCCTCCCCCCGTTCCACGGGGGGAGTTAGAGGGGGGCGACTTTCTCTCCCCCCGCCCTTCGCACGCAGGAGGGAAGTTGGCTACCTGCCCGCCCTTGAACCGTGGAACGGGGGGGACTGAGGAGAGCAATCCGCGCATAGCCACTTTGTGCAATCTGCAAAAGTACTGAGAACCCCGTTTTCTGGGAGAAAACGGGGTTCTCAGTTTGCCGGAGGCAGCCCGCTAACGAGTGGATCGACGAGAGAAGCCCCTTCCACGTGAGGGAAGGGGCTTTTTGTTACACAGTCTGCCTGGGTATTTGGAGGTTACAGCGCTCTCCGCAGGACCAAAGCCTCCTCGTCCAAGCGATGAAACCCGAACCAGCGGTATAGTCGCCGGGCGGCGAAATTGTCCCGCTGAGTGTTGAGTGTTATTACCTTCACGCCCACCGCCTGGAAAAAATCCATTGCCTCGGCCATCAGCCGCACCCCGATGCCCTGTCCCTGGAAGTTGGGATGCACGGCGATGCGCGTCAGGTGCCCGTGCTCACCATCAAGATCGTTGAATTGATAGCCCACTACCTGACCATCCAGCTCGGCGACGACGAAGTAGGGATAGTGTGCCCATATCTTGGTCAGGATGGAGATCGTATTGCACCACAGTGGATCAAAGACCAGTTTGTCCAGGGCCACCGCCGCCGCCAGGTCTGCTTCCCGCGCCGGTCGCACGCGCACGAGCTGATTACCACGGGAGGGCACTTTGCCATCCTCTTTGGCGTAGGTCAGGATGCGATTGACGATGGTGAATGCGCGCTCCTGCAGTGGACGAGTGAGCCATTGCTCAGCTCCGACGTAGACCGCAGCCTCCGCCCCGCGCTTCCGTAGAGCATCGAAGCAGAGGGGAAAAATCGCGTCGAGCACGGCAGCTACCGGCCAGTCATCGGCCAGGCCCACACCCTGCAGGACGCCGACCGGGGGGCAATGCACGGTGGCGCTGACGAAGCCCACCACCCGTGCCTCGCTTTCTGCCAGCAGGACGGATTGGGCGTCAGGAGTAGCGTCCCACCTGCGGGGGATACGCACCCGTGCCGAGCGTTCGATCAGGCGTACCAATCGGGCTTGATCGGCGGGCGTCGCTTGCCTCACGACGAGATTTCTATCCGGTGTCATCTTGCCCAGCAGTCCCTGTCGTGCTGTACGTGGCACTATAGAATTGCCCCACAAGATTTGCGTTATGCGCGAGAATTTTTTAGGACACGGATTGCACGGATAAACACAGATGAGAAAAAAATCAGTAATTTTGCACTTTTTACAAAGCATCCGCGGTTCGCCACCCGTCCCCCCCTCAGTCCCTTCACAAGTGTAGGTTTTTTGAGGGCGCGGTGACCGTTCAATAGGTTGAATGGACTTGATCAGACAGGCAGCCAG
>JAGGZG010000311.1 GCA_021162125.1 Anaerolineae bacterium | reverse complement strand
GCCCCTTGGCCTTGGTCTCGTAGATGCGGGCCAGCAAATCATCCCTGAACTGTTCAGCCGCCCGGTCGTGCAGCGCCGTCTGGATGCTGGCCACCAGGTATTCCTCTATCTGCAAGATCGGTATGCGCACGGCTTCCATGTCGTCTCCTTTATTCCTTCACCGGTGCCCCTCTCGCAAGCTCTAAATCCCCAGGGAAGGCTTCTTCCGCATCGGCGGGTGGCAGAGGGGCCACGCCCAATCCCATTTTCTCCAGCGCGTACTGGATACCGGCCTGGAGGTTGCTGAGTGTGGTCACTGCCGATAGATCCACACCCAGGCTGATCATGGCCTGCGCCACCTCCGCACTGATACCCACCAGCACGCAGTGAGCGCCCAACAGCGACGCCGCCTTGATGGTCTGCAGGATGTAATTGGCCACCTGAGTATCCACCACGGGGACGCCGGTGATGTCAATGATCACCATCTCTGCCTGGTGCTTGACGATGCCGGTCAATAGCTCCTCGGTGATCTGCTTGGCCCGCGTGGCATCAATGCCCCCCACCAGGGGCAGGGCCAGTACGTTCTCCCAAACCTGGACAACCGGCGAGGAAAGCTCGCGCACGGTGCGCGTCAGGCGCTCCTGCGCTTCAATCGCAACCTGCAACTTGCGCACCTGTTCCTGAGCCTGGGCAAACAGCCGTGCATTCTCGATGGCTACTGCCGTTTGATTAGCAAAGGCCATGGCCAACTGAGCTTCAGTCGTAGTGAAGGCATCCACCTCCTCGCGATCTATGCTCAACATCCCGATGAGGTGATCACGGAAAATAATGGGTACTCCCAGCCAGGAGCGGATACGATTGTGAGGCGGTTCGCGGAAAGCGGGATAGGCAGCTTGAGCATCAGGAATGATAACTGGTTGCTTGCTGCTTACCACCTGACGATTGGGGTTGTCAGCATCTATGGGAAAGGTCATCCCTAGCACCCGTTCCGGTTCGGGGAAACCACGTCCGGCGATAATTTTCAACTCCCGGTCGGTAAGCAATTGGACGGCTGCAGCGTCGTAGGGCACTACTTTTTGCAGTTGTTCCAGTACCAGATCCAGTACCTCGTCCAAGTCCAGGGTAACAGTGAGGGTCTGAGCTACCCGGCGCAGAGTTTCGGCCTCCTGCCGCCGGCGGGCCTCGGCGTTGAACAGCCGTGCGTTCTCGATGGCCAGGGCGGCCTGGGAGGCGAAAAGGAAGACAGTCTGCGCGGTTTCCTCGTCGTAAGCGCCGGGCTGCCGGCTGTCTACGGTCAGGGAGCCAATTATCTCCCCCTTGACTATCAGGGGAGCGCCGATCCAGCCGCGCACGTAGCCGGTGCCCCCGGCTCCCAGGAAACGCTCATCCTTCTGCGCATCGGCCAGTACCAGGGGGCGCTTCTCATGGCAAATCTGGCGGAAAAGGGCGTTCTCTTCCACGGACAAGGTCATGCCCATTATCCGCTCCATGTCGGGGAATCCTCGCCCGGCCACCACTTTGAGGAGGCCGTCGGAAAGGAGAAAGATGGCAGCACTGTCGTAGTCCACGACTCTGGCCAGTTGCTCCAGGATCATGTCCGGTACGTCCCTCAGATCGAGGGTGGAGCTCAGAATCCTGGCCACTTCCTGCAACGTGCTGGCTACCTGATACCTGCGCCGTTCTGCCTGGAACAGCCGCGCATTTTCGATGGCCACCGCAATCTGCGCCCCTAACCCTTCCAGCAGGATCAGGTCATCCTCGGTCAGACCG
The DNA here is from genome assembly GCA_021162125.1 of Anaerolineae bacterium. Classification (GTDB taxonomy): domain Bacteria; phylum Chloroflexota; class Anaerolineae; order JACIWR01; family JACIWR01; genus JACIWR01. Next base: position 9,410 of record JAGGZG010000311.1, on the reverse strand, counting down.
CCCACTTCGTTGTCCTGCACGTCCAGCACGCCGATCACCCGGTCCCCCAGGATGAGGGGCACGCTCAACTCCGAGCGGGTCTCCGGCAGCAGGGGGTTGGGCAACCAGGCTGGCTCCTGGCTCACGTCCGGCACCAGCACGGACTTGCCCGACGTTGCCGCCCGCCCCACTAAACCTCGCCCCATCTCGATGCGATGTCCCCGTTCCTTCATGATCCGGCCCGGCTCGCCCGTTCCCTCGCGCATGACGAGCGCGTTTGCCTCGTAGTCGGCCAGATAGATGTGCACGTGATAGTAGCCGAAGGTTTTCTTCACCAGCTCAACCACCTGGGAGAGCAACTCGTCGAGTTCCAGGGCCGCGGTGATCCGCCGGCTGACCTCGGCGCTGGTCTCCAACTGGAGCGTGCGGCGATGGAGACGTTCCCGTTCTCGTTGTAATTCTATGCGCTGTGCCTCGGCCGCCTGTTCCCGCGTCTCGGCAAAGAAGGACACGGCGCGAGCCAGTGCCGCCTCGAACTCCTTGCTCAGCACGGCGAGTGCTGCCCGGCGCGCGGATGGGTCCTCGTAAAGTACGCTCACCCGTTGATAGCACAAGCAGTGGAAAACCGATTTGGACATGGCGAGAGCATCGTACCTCATCTGCTGCGCGGCCGGGACAAGAATCTCTTGCTTGTGCACCCGCGCGGCATACTCCTCCACATTGCCACTCTTCATGGCTGCGATGTGTCCCCGCATGGCCTGTTCGCCGACCTGGATGACCGTCTCCCTGGGCATCGGCGCGCGGTCGAAGAAACCCGTGCGGTCCAGGGTGCGAACCCACTCGGCCAGTATCTCGTCCAGGTGGGGTTCCAGCTTTTCCGCCACCTCGGCCAGTATCTTTTTTTCTTCAGGTGTCAGCTCAAAGAAGTCCGCCATCGTTACCTCCTCACAACACTACAGCGAATTGGGAAACAAACGAATTTCTCTCTTGCCCGGCCCTTCGTTTTATTCTAAACCGGTACTGAGCAGTTCGACCCTTCGGCTCTGCTTAGGACAGGCTTCGCTCACTGTAAACTCTGTCGAAGTATTCGCCGTAGTGTTTACAACAACCACTTTCCGAGAGAACTCCACCGGTATTTGTTTACCGTCAGCGTGTAAGGCAGGCTTCGCCGTGAAGCGCAATCACCGTGCCGGAAAGTCCAAGGAGCTACACCTGCCGTCCGAGGCGGCGGGTAGGGCTCTCTTCCTTGACCGATAGAGCCGGCCCATTGATCGAGAGAGCTCTTGCAGTTCACCAGGTTAACCGGCTAAGCCGAGCCCAACCCACCCTACAATGATACGTCCAGCAGCTTGCTCACTGTCGGTGTCCATCGGAGTGTCATTCGAGGTGCCCGGCACTTTGGCGTCAATTGACAAATTTCTGTACATAAAGTACCATTGCCCTCCAGTTTTTCAAGTGCCGGGCACCTGCGCTTTGGCTCATTCGCTATTCATCCTCAGTGTTTCTCCACGATGGTCATCCCTACCAGACCCAAAGCGTACTCGATTCCACTCTGCAAATCGCTGCGAGTGACGATTTCGCTCAGGTCCACTCCCAGACTGACGACGGCCTGCGCTACCTGCGGAGTGATGCCCACCAGGATAACCTCGGCACCCAATAACCGCGCGGCCAGGGCCGCCCGCAAAAGATAGTTGGCCACGTTGGTGTCCACCACCGGCACACCGGTAATATCCATGATCACCACCCGTGCCCGTTGTTCCTCAATGCCCTTCAACAGGGACTCGATGACCTGCTCGGCCCGCTGAGAGTCGAGGGCCCCCACCAGCGGCAGCACCAGTACCTCGCGGGTCACCGGGACGATGGGCGTGGACAGCTCGCGTATAGTCTGGGCCATGTGAGCCTGGGCTTCGTATGCCTGCTGAAGCCGTTCCAGCGAAGTACGGGTCTCGGCCAGCAACCGGGCGTTTTCCATCGCCACCGCCGCCTGGTTGGCCACGGCCTGCAAGACCTCAACGTCCCGCTCGGTGATGTCCGGCTGGTCCACAAGCCGGCTCGCGGCCAGAATGCCCACGGCTTCATCGCCAATCATAATGGGCACCTCGGCAATCTTGCCAGCCAGGGCACGCACCTCGGCAGGTATGTCCGCAGCCCGTTCATCTGTTGCCGGATCATTGACCACGATGGCCTGTCGCTGTAATACTGCCAGGACAGTGGGGTTCATGTAACCCTCGCGCAGCGGCTCGCTCCCCTTGACAGTTTGCTTCGTCATCCCATATCCGTAGCCAGCCACACCCTGGATGGCATCCCGCGTCTCGTTCACGACGGCGATCCACGAACTACTGTAGCCCAATGTCTCCACCAGGGCCTCGGCCAGAGATTGGAAAGTCTCCTCCAGGTTGCCAACCCGTCCAATCGCCTCGGCCGTCCGGTAAAGGGCGGTGGCCTCCTGAGCGCGGCGCTGGGTCTCGGCCAGCAGACGGGTGCTCCGAATGGCGCTGGCGATCTGACCACCCAGCCCCAGGAGCAGAACCTCATCATCGTAGGTCAGCCCGCCCACCGTATCAGCCTGCACGTCCAACACACCGAGCACCTCACCCCGCAACTTGATAGGCACCGCGACCTCGGCCTTTGTCTCCGGCAGCAGCGGATTGGGCAACCAGCCAGGGTCTTTGCTCACGTCGGGCACCAGGACCGGCTCCCCTGTCGCTGCTGCGCGGCCCACCAGGCCCTTACCCAGCTCAATGCGGTGGCCCTGTTCCTTCATGATCCGCCCAGCATCACCGTAGCCCTCCACCAGGGTGAGATAGCCTGCCTCCGGGTCGAGGAGATACACGTGGGCGTGGTAGTAGCCAAACCGCTCGGTGACCAGGTTCACCACACGGCGAAATAGCTCGTCCAATGCCGGCGAGACGGCAATCTCCTGGCTGATCTCAGTGCTGGTCAATACTGCCTGGGCGCGGCGTTCGGCCGTCTTCGCGCTGGCCTTTTGCAGGCTGTCCACCATCGTCCTCAGAGCCACGGCCAAATCGGCGAAAGGCCGCTCCTCGGGCACCGGCACCCGCACTGTCAGGTCACCTGACGACACCTTTTGTACCACGTCCAGCAGTTCACCGACTCGCCGCTCGACGAGTTGTTTGTATTCCATCAGTTCATCTTGTCCTTTTGCCATCATCCCCTCCTCGGATGCCGGACTCTTGTCCGACAAGGCGGCAGGCTGCAAAATCCGTCGTTCCCCAGGACGGCCGACAGGGATGCCCGCCCTACAAGCTCCGTTCTACCACGCTCAAAGCGTATTGGATGCCACCCTGCAAATCACCGCGCGTGATCAATTCATCCACGTCCCACTCCAGATCGGCCATGGCCTCCGCCATCTCCACGCCAGCGCCTACCAGGACCACGTGTGCGCCCAGCAACCAGACTGCCCGCGCCGCATCCACCACCCTCCCGGCCACGGCCTCGTCAATCGCACTCAGGCCCGTGAGGTCGAGAATGGCCACCTGTGCCCGGTGACGCGCTACTCCGTGCAGCAGGGTGTGGATAATCCGGCGCGCGCGCTCGGCGTCCAGGTGACCCACCAGGGGCACGACGATGACCCCTTCGGACACGGGGATGACCGGGGCAGCGAGCTCGCTCACCGCCTGACGCAGGTGCTCCAGCGTGGCCGACTGCTGAGCCACCACACTCCTCAAACGGGCGCTCTCCTCCCGTACCTGGGCCATCTGCTCTTGCGCTTCCCGCCGGGCGTAAGCCTGCTCGCGCACGAAGCGAACCATCACGTCCACCAGCGCCGCCGTCCCGAAGAGGGAGAGCACCAGGACGCTCGCTATCGAGACGAGCACCTGCAGGTTAGACGGCTCGCGCGAGAGGTAGAGAGCGCCGGGCGCGTACCACGGCAGGGCCAGGCCAGACGCCTCGATCCCGGCCAGTGCCAGATAGAACGCGGCGCAGATGCCGGCCAGCGCGTACCCCGCTCGTGATTGGCCTATCACCACCCCGCCGACGAGGACGATCAGCAGATATAGCACGCTCAACCCGCCGAAGAACCCGCCATTTAAGTGCACCCCGATCGTGATCCACAGGGCCGAACGGCTCAGATGGGCATAGGTCAGCCCCACGATGGGACCACGGCGGGCCAGCGCCCGATACCCCCACACCAGCGCGGCATCCACGGCAATGAGAGCCAGCAGAGCCCATCTATCCGGCGAAATGTCCGGCAGGTAACCATACAACATCAGGACAAACAGGACGGCATCTATAACCAGCCGCGCGCGAGTGTACAGACCCACGCGGGCCAGCAGGGCCTCACGTCCCCCGTCCGGGTATCCTATTCCGTCCTCGAAACTATCCACCTGCTCAGACACACCGCTCTCTCTAATAACTTACTATGGACAACTTCTCATCGCATCTGGCCTGAACGTCATGGACTTTGAGAAATTATTTGGGTTATGGAAGCAATTGGGTCGCCTGGCCGCCCCGAGCTGAAGCTCAGGGCTGAGCAGCCCGAGCCCGCTAAAAGCGGGCTATTGACCCGTCCAGGCGGCGATTCAGGGCGCTTCCAGCGCCCTTCGACTGCGCTCAGGACAGGCCCTTCCGCTGCTTAGCCTGGGGGTTTAGCCCCAGGCAGGGCCGGCGACGGTACCCGAATTATTTTCTTAACCTTCGTTATCTCTTGGCCTCAGCTCTCGCTCCCGCGTACCAGTTGCATCCCCTGTCTGCTCAGAGCGTACTCCACGCCAGCTCGCAGGTCTGTGCGTGTCACCACCCCGCTCCAATCCAACCGCAGGCCGATCAGATCAGCCGCCACTCTCGGCTGTACGCCCACCAGCACCACTTCTACCCCCGAAAGCCGCGCCGAACGGGCGATGTGCAACACCCGCCCCACCACCTGAGCATCCACTTCCACCAGACCGGTGATGTCTAGGATCACCACTTGCGCCTGATGTACGGCGATGCCCTGCAGCAAAGTGTCGCTGATTCGCTGCGCCCTGTCCTCATCCACACGCCCCACCAGCGGCAAGACGATGATACCCTCCAGCACAGGGGCCACCGGGCTGGAAAGCTCCCGCACCATCTCCAGGAGTTGGGCCTGGCGCTCGGTCGTGGCCGTCAGGTCGGCTACCAACTTCTGCCGCTCTTCGTCGAGCACTTGCAGCTCATCCATCCGCGCCCGAGCCGCACACAGGGCGGCGGTCAATTCGCGGGTCGAGAGCCAGGTCAGGAGCGCTAACAAAAATGTTACAATCACCACGAGGCCCAGGGTGATCCCCATCGGGATTTGTATCGGCGGGGGAAGACGGTCCTGCTGCACGGCGAACGCCGTCGCCGCTGCCGCCGCCACGACCGAGGCGGCAATCACCCAGTTGCCCGGTGGGCGGACGAGCAATCCTCCGACGAAAGTGGTGAGCACCCCGAGCAGGACGGCATCCACCCCCAGGCCCGTTGTATGAAACAGGTAGCCGGTGACCAGGAACAGGAATGCTACTGCCAACCTGGCAGACAAGCGGACGCGACCGCGCTTGCCGAGCCAGTAACAGAGCACCAGGAAAACGAACGCGGCCAGGATAGCCACGTCCATGTGCAGGCGAATCAGCCCCTGTCGCCACTCGATGCTGCGGTACACCAGGTACCCCACGTCGGCCGCCAGGAGCACGACCAGCACGACGTTGAGAATGCGCTCCTTGCGGGCCATCTCCGGGTCTTCTGATTTGGGGCCGATCAGCTTTTCCAGGGCCTCGATCACCGCCGCGTTCCTCCGTCGTCCCACGCTCAGCGCTTGGCCGCTATCTTGCCCACCCGGTGGCGTTCGCGCTTTTGGCTTTCCACCGTCACACGGCGACCCATCCGCCGCAGCGCGTACTCGATCCCGCTTTGCAGGTTCGTGCGGGTCATCAGAGTCGCCAGGTCTATCCCCAGGGCCTCCAGGGTGCGGGCCACCTGGGGGGTGATGCCCACCAGAACAACCTCTGTACCCAGCAACCGTGCCGCACGGGTCATGTGCACAAAGCAACGGGCCGCCGTCTCATCCAGGGTAGGCACGCCGGTGACGTCCAGCAGCGCCACTCGCGTCCGATGGCGCTCTATGCCCGCCAGCAGGCTATGGGTCATAGTTTGCGCCCTCTTGGCGTCAATGAGGCCCACCAGGGGCATGACGACGATCCCCTCGTACACTGGCACCACCGGCGTGGACATCCGCCTGATAGTCTCCAGTAACCGGGCCTGCGTTTCCACCGCCGTAGCCAGTTCCTGGGTGCGCTCTGCCACCTTGACCTCCAGCTCACGCCCCCAGCCCTCGATCTCGTCATAGGATTCCTTCAGCCGGCGGGCCATCTGGGTGAAAGCCTCGGCCAGGTCTTCGACTTCGTCTCCCGTCCGTATCTCGATGGCGTAATCCAGTCGCCCCTCGCCGATCTCCATCGCTGCCCGGCGGAGTTCCTGCAGAGGGCGCACCAACCGCCGGGAGAAAAGCGTCCCCAGCGCAATGGACACCAGAAGAGCCACGCCCAGCAGGGTGACCAGCCAGGCCGTCATCCGGCGGATGTCGGCAAAGGCCAGCGCGACAGGGGTCTCGACCACGATGCCCCACCCCGTGCTGGGCACCGTGGTCTGGATGCCGATCACCGGCACCCCTTTCAGGCCGACGTACCGGCCCACCGCGCCTTCGGCCTGCCCTCGGCGGAAAGCGGTCACCGGTGGCAAGGTGCTCACGTCGGTGCGGGTAGCGGTCAAAGCCCGATCATCACAGGCGATGATCGCCCCGTTCGGGTTGACCAGGTAGGCATATCCTCCCCGACCAATCCCCAGGCGAGAGATGATTCTCTCATCCCACAGCCGCCCTATGTCGAGCTGGACCACCAAAACGCCGGTTATGTCCTTTGCGAGCGTGCGGGTGGGCACGGCGATCAGGACTTTCGTGCCTCCCTCACTCCAGCGCACGCCAGATATGGCATAGGGCGCTCCGCCCAGCACGGCCTGCATGTAGTCGGGGTAACCGCGGATTATCAGCTCATCCGGTGAGTAAATGCGCTGTTGAGTGACCCGTGCCCGTTCCCGTCCGTTGGTGTCCAACAGGGCCGCTTCGTCGCAGAGGGCGAAATTCTTCAGAAATCGCTGGAGATTCAAAATGGTATCGGCGACGCTCATAGCCATGAGGTCCTGGCTATGAACGAATATGCGCATCTCCTCGACTACCCGCTCTACCTCCAGATCAATGATCGTGGCCACCTGGGCGGCCTGCGCCTGCTGCCCACGGATAATCTCCTGCTGCCGTCCCCGGTAACCGGTCACCAGGTTGGTGCCACCCACCAGCAACAGGATGACCACCATCATCGTCCCGAAAAGCCAGGCCAGTCTGGTAGCCAGGCTACGCCGCCTGATGCGTCTGGTCTTGCCTCTTGGAGTCATCTGCCACGCTCTCTCGACAAGTCGCCTCTGGACTTTCAAAATCCTTTTGTACCCTCTTCCCCTCCCCGCAGCGGTTCAGGGGCGGACAGGTAGCCAACTTCCCCCCTGCGCGCGAAGCGCGCGGGGGGGACTGAGGGGAGGGAGAAAAAGTCGCCCCCCTCTAGCTCCCCCCGTGAAACGGGGGGAGGACAGGCTTCCCCCTGCGAGCGTTCAAGGGCAGACAGATAGCCAAAATCTGAAGAGTAGGCATTGAAATTCTTGAGGCTCACTACAGCCTGTCCACCCTTGAACCCGCAGCGGTGAGGGAAAAGGGTCGGTGCCGCAGTATATTCACCGCCCCCGCGTCGCCAGTGCGTACTCCACCCCGCTCTGCAAATCAGCGCGAGTGATCAGCCCCTCCAGGCTCACTCCCAGGTCCACGATGGCCTCCGCCACGTCCGGAGTGATGCCCACCAGAATCGCCTGCGCACCCAGCAGACGGGTGGCCTGCGCCGCCTGCACCAGGTAGTTCGCCACCATACTGTCCACCATCGGCACGCCGGTGATGTCAATGATCGCCACTCGCGCCCGATAGCGTTCCAGGCCGTCCAACAGGGCGGTCATAAAGAGGTCCGCTCGTTCGGCGTCAACAATTCCTACCAGGGGCACGACTATGACGTCGTTGAGGACGGGGATAACGGGCACCGACATGGCGCGCATCGTTTCCCACAGACGGCGTTGTTCCTCGTGCGCGGCTCTCAACTGCTCGCTGGACTCGGCCAATTCGCGGGTGCGCTCCTCCACCCGCTGTTCCAGCAGTCCCCGGCTCTCCTCCAGCTCCCTGGCATACTCCTGGGCTCGCCGCTCCGCTTCCTGGCTCTGGCGCAGCAGCCTGTTCATCTCCCGGCTAGAGAGCCACTCGAAGATCACCAGGACCGTCAATCCCAGGGCCAGTGCTGCGCCATCGGCGACGAGGGTGGACGTTGGCGGGAGCGCCGATGGCAATTTACCGGCCACCTGTGCCGCGCCAACGGCCACGTAAGCGACGGTGCTGAGCAGGACGAACAACATGGCCGTGGGGGCATTGATCAGGATACCGGCCGTCAGAGTGACCATCGCATAGCCGATGAGAGTGGCATGCCCGATGCCGACCCAGGCGGAGCCGGCTACCATGACCAGGAAGACGGCGACGACCGGAATGTAAGCGGCCAGACGTACCCGACCACGCCGCCCCAACCAGTAGGCCAACAGGTAGAACGGCTGCACGCCGAACCCGGCCAGCGCACCAACGAGGGGCGAGAGACCCAGCACCCAGCCAATGGCCGAGACCAGCCCGAAGAGAAAACCGGGGATGGCCAAGCCTAATAGCACCAGATTGAGCAGATAGCCTCGCCGCGCTAACTCGGGGTCTTCCTCAACGGGCGTTATCCACGAAGAAATTCGTTTAATCATCGAGCTCATCCTGCTTTCACTAGAGCCATGAGCGCCTCAGCGGTCGTGTACTTCGGCACCCATCCCAGGCTTTTCAGTTTCTCATTGCTGGCTACCAACGGATAACGACTGAGATCAGCCCACTCCGGCGCGAAGACCGACTGGCCCGTCCGCCACGTCAACGCCATCAGGCCGACGACCAAAGGGTAAGGCAAGGGGATAACCCGTCCTCCCCGGATGCGTACCAACTCGCGCAGGGTACGGGGCTCATCGCTGGTCACGTTGTAGACGCCCGGCGCATCCCGGCGTATCACCAGGTATAACGCGCTGGCCATGTCTTCCTCGAAAAGCAACTGCAAGGGTGGATCGGCGCCCCATATCGCCGGGACGATGGTACTGGTCAACGAGGCCATCTGTGCGGGATCGGCGTGGGGGCCTATCACAGTGCAAGGTCGCAGACGAGTGACGACCATCTCCGGATGGGCACGCTCGAACGTATCCAGGTAGCGCTCGATGGCCACTTTTTGCCGGCTGTAGTATAAACCGGGGGTGGGGCGTAATGGCGACTCTTCGGTCAAGGGAATGGGATTATCGGCGTGCAATCCGTAGGCCACCACGCT
>JAGGZG010000054.1 GCA_021162125.1 Anaerolineae bacterium | reverse complement strand
GCGAGATCGCAGCCTGGGGAAGCAGGACATCGCCCGGCTGGGCCCGCGTCTGCTCGTCGCCGAGGACTGGGCAGGCGATGTCCTGCTTCCCCAGGCTGCGATCTCGCAGGGGGACGACCTTTTGATTTCGCAGATAGGCCAGGAAAGTGCACAAGTCCTGTGCTGCCGCCCGGTCGTCGTCGCGCACAATCGGCGGCGGGGGGGTTGGCTCGACGGTGAAAGGCGGCGGCCCGGCGGGTGGAGCGGGCAAAAGGGGAAGCAAGTCCGTGGGCACGAACACGAACTCCGTGGGTTGATCTTCCAGCAGATCGAAGGCGCGGGCGATCAGGCCGCGATACCACAACCCCTCGGCGGGGCTGGCCGGTTGTCGCCAGGGCTTCTCCCGCTCCAGGCGGCCTGGGCCGAAGGCGCGAATCTCCCCGAAACGACGGGCGAAAAGCGGAGCCTGCATCCTCCCGCCAGAGGTCAGGAGCGCGTCCAGCGCCTCCCGCTCCGCCGGAGTCAGCCAGTCCACGGCCTCGGCCACGGACGCCGGGTCTAGCAGGGCGGACGCCAACTGCGCCGCCGCTTCCCGCTGGCGGTTGCTGGTCAGCTCCACACCGCGTCGTTCGGCGATAGCCCGCAGCAGGGCCATGTCGTAGTCAATCAAACACCGCTTAAGTGCTTTCATTGCCTCTCATTGGCCACAGAAACACACGGAAGCACACTGAATCTTTCCGTGCCCTTCTGTGGCTATCTACGGAATGACCCACACCGGGGCGAGGAGTACCGCACCCACCTCCGCACCGGGCACCGAACCCAGCACCGGCAGACGCTCCCCGGTGAAGGGGCTGTACATGCCCACCGCGAGTTGATACGTGCCTGGGGGCACACCCGGCGGGATGGGAATCTCGTGGACGTCGCGGTTGTACTCGTCCGTCCCCCAGCGTGTGGTCGGATAACGGCCCGGGTGGGCGTTGTCCTGCTGGGCCAGGACGTAGAAGTCAGAAGCAACCACGTGAGCGAAAGTGCTGTAGTCCACCGTCAGCGGCTGCGCCGTCTTCCAGTACAGGGTCACGGGCAGGGTTTCGCCGGGGCGGACGACGGTACGTGGCAAATCGTAGCCCAGCAGAGTCACCCCGTTGCCCAGATTAACCATTGTGGGATGCTGCATCCCCCGTACCCGCTGGCCGTCGAATCCCCACTTGAGGGGAGTGTCGTGCCGGTCCAGGTAAGCGACTTTGGTCAGCAGCAAAGCCCCCCCCAGCAGGGCAAGGACGGCCCCCTCCCGCCAGCGCAATGGGATGGGAACCGGCCACAGGCGAGAGGCACGCCGCCGCCAGGCCGTCACTGCTAGCACTATCAACACACCCAGGGCAAGGGCAGACAGAACGTCGCCGGCCAGGCGCACCGGCGTCTCCACGAAGCGCAGCGTCACGACGTGCTCACCGGCCGGGACCGCGAAGTGGACCAAGCCCCGCGGGCCCGTGGGTTCAACGGGCACAGGCTGACCGTCTACCGTCGCTTGCCAGCCGGGGAAGTAAAAGGTCAGCACCATCAGCGACCAATCCTCGGCGGCGGAGACGCGCCAGCGGGCCGCCGTCGGTCGCTCCTGCAAGGGAGTGACGGTCGCTCCAGGGGGCAGTGAGGCAGAGTCCACTTTGGCCGCCAACGGCGCTCCCTCGTCCATGCCGGGGAAAGCCGGCCCGCGTGGTGGGTCAACCGCCCAGCGGGGGACGTATTCCCCGGCGGAGGTGACGCCCAGGGCATGGCTCTGTTGCTGGTAAGCGGTCACGTCGGCCAGGGTGGGATTGGGTGTTTGCGGCGGATTGTAGCGCGGGTAGAGGGACGGCACGCTGGCGACGAAGAAGGCCACCGCGGCCAGAGCCGCCACGATGGGGGCAGCCCACTTCTGCGTGAAGGTGTTTTCCAGGGCAGCAATCGCCCCGCCGACCAGCACGGCCAGCGCGAAGGTCGCCGGGCTGAGCAATCGCCACGGGAACTCGAAGTAGCGGATCAGCGGCAGGTGTGCCCACAGCCACGCCGAGGGCGGCAGGGTCATGAATCCCAGGCCGACGACGGCCAGCGCGAAGGCGGTCACGCTCCATCGTCGCTCGTTCCGCAACCGGCCGGCCAGCACGAGGGCCACCCCGCCCAGCATTGCCTGTAGCAGCCCAATCTGGATGGGGACGTCGGGGTTCATGCAGCCGGTGTCCACCGGTGCAGGTGGGCCCAGCAATTCGCCGAGGGTGAGAAAGTTGAGACGATAGTCGTACTCCGGCGCGGCCATGAACAGCTCGATGCGAGTGAATTGCTTCTCGGCCAGAGCCGGCAGCCAGAAGAAAGCACTCAGCGCCAGGCCCAACACTAGGGCGGCGATCACCGCCCGCCAGCGAAGGGCTCGTCCGCGCCACAACCCCAGCGCGACCAGGTAGATGATCAGCACTGGCGTGGCCGCCAGGCTGGACACGTTGTGGGTGAGCACCAGCGCCGCGTAAGTTGAGGCCCCAACGACAAGGTAGCGCAGCTCACCGCCCAGCGCCAGGCGGCGGAAGGCCCAGAACAGCAGTGGAAACCAGACGAAGGCCAGCGCGTCCGACAGGCTGCCACGCACGTAGTGATTGTACAGCAAGTAAGGCGCGTACACGTAGGCCACGGCGGCGATCACCCCCGCCCGCTCGCCGAACACCTCACGCCCGAACAGATACATCACTAAACCGGAACCCAGCAGACAAAGGATGAATCCGGCGCGCAGCGCGGGCACGAAGGCCAGACCCAGCAGGTGCAGAATCTCGGTCAGGTAGGTGGAGAGAGGAGCGTAGAAGTTGAAGAGCGGATACCCATACCCATAGACCAGGTCAGGCATCCAGCGGGGAAAGAACAAACCCTGGCGCAGGCAGTGGTCCAACTCGACCAGACGGTAAAGGTGGAGACCGGTATCGCCGCCCCGGGGGAGCTCGGCGCGCAGCAGGGGATGAATGGCCGGCAGGGCCAGCACCAGGACGAGTACCCAGCCGGGGATGCTCTGCCCCAGCCGCTGGTAGAAAGCCACGCGCCGCCAAGCCTGGGGCGGCGGCGCACTATTGTCAGAGGTCGGTTTGATGAACAAGCTCATCGTCCGTCACCCGGACGGGGAAACCTCTTGGGGTGCCCGGCACTTTTCAAGTGCCGGGCACCTGAGCGCTCTTGGCTATTTACGATCTGGCAGCAGGCCCATCAGCTCATACACCTGCTCGGAGGCCGCCCGGCCCTTGACGCGAATGGGCTCCAGCGCGTTGACCAGCACGTAGTCCTTGACCAATTGGTAGGTGCTCTGGCCGAGCAGAATCTGGCCCGGCTTGGCGTTCTCCTGCAACCGTTTAGCCAGGTTGACGGCGTCGCCGATGAGGGTGTATTCCATGTGATCCTCGGCGCCAATATTGCCCGCCACCACCTCGCCGGTGTTTATGCCCATGCCCAATTGCAATCGGGAATCGGGGGACACGCGCTGGTGGTAAGTTTCGACCGCCAGTTTGATGGCCCAGGCAGCGCGCACCGCCTGTAATGCGTGCTCCGGTTCCTCCAGCAGGGGGGTGTTGAAGTGGGCCATCACCGCGTCGCCCTCGTACTTGTCCACGATGCCATTATGGGCACGAATGGCGGCGTTCACCAGGGCGCAGTATTGGTTCACGATCTCTACCACCTGCTCTGGGGCGTGCGACTCGCTGTAGGTGGTAAAGCCTCGGATGTCGCTGAAGAAAATGGTCAGCATCCGCCGTGATCCGCCCAATTGCAGCTCGTCCAGGTCCTCGGGCAGGCTGTCAATGAGCTCAGGCGGCAGATAGCGTCTGATCATCGCTCGCTCACGCTCGTACCGCTTTTTCTCGGTCAGATCATCCACCACGATGGCCACACCCAGAGTCTCGTCCTGCGCGTTCTTGAGCGGGGAAAGGTTCATACTCAGATTCACCTGACCACGGGTAGGCAGGTAAGACTCGACCTCGTAGCGGATGTATTTTTTCCCTTTGGTCTTTACTTCTTCCATCAACGGCGGCAGGACATCGCCCAAGACCGGCAAAGCCGAGCTGTAAGGAGCGTTCAGACACGTGTGGGCCGGGACACCCAGGATTTTCTCGGCGGCGCGGTTGAACAAGGTGATTTTGTCCACGTCGTCGGTGGTGATCACCCCGCTGGTGATGGAGGCGAAAATGTTATCCATCAACTTCTTGGCGTTGACCACACTCTCGAACAGACGGGCATTTTCGATAGCCACGGCGGCCTGATTAGCGAAAGCGACCAGCAGGTCACGGTCGCGGTCTCCGAAAAGGCCATGCTTGATGCGGTTATCGGCGTAAACCACGCCGGTGATTCTGTCCTTCACCCGCAGGGGAACGCACAGGATAGAGCGCAGGCTGTAGCTGACCACACTCTCCTGGGCGCGGAAACGGGGATCGGCCTGGGCGTTGGTGGTGACGATGGGCACGCCATCGCTCGCCACCTGGCGGACGATGGTGCGACTGATCTGGAACGAGGAATCGTCAATGGTTTTCCGATCCATCTCGCGAGCAACTTTGAACTCCAGTTCACCCGTCTCATCGTCTATCAGCATCAAGAAGCCGCGTTCAGCCCCAGTGAGTTCGATGATGGTATCCATCACCTGCTTGAGCACTTCCTCCAGATCCAGGGTGGAGTTGATCACCCGGCTCACTTCATAAAGGGCGCTGAGTTGCTCGTGCTCTTTGGTGCGGGCAGCCAAATTATCCTGCAAACGCGCCAGTTCCTGGTCGAATTGTGGCAGGCGGGTCTCAAGCTCCTGGGCCATGCTAGCCGCTGCCGAAGCGAAAGCCAACAAATCCTGGAGCGGCCTCTCCAGTCCCCTGACCCCATGACTGGTCCGGATCTGTTGAATCACCGCTCGCTGCTTGGTCAAGGTCCCGGTAAGCCGGCCCAGGCCCTCGCGTAAAGCAGCGATTTCCTGTTGCACGATCTCGACAGTTGACTGGGGCATCTCGTTCATGCTTTCCCCCTTTTGTTAACAACGCAATGCTCGCAAACCCTTGCGCAGGTTCGGGAACTTTTACAAGGGATGAGACACCTATCCCGTCTCGCTCAACCAACTCCTCACCCACACGCTAAGGCGATTCAAGGGCGACCTGGCCCGCCTGGCCTGGCGGCGAGCCAGGGCCAGTCTCGCCTGCACGTCTCGACGTTTGGGATCGAGGCGCTGCACCTCCTCCAGGCAAGCCACCGCCGCATCCCAGTCACCGGCGTCGCAGCAAGCCATTGCCCGATCATAGAGCTTCGCTGCCTCCTCCACGGCCCGGTGCGCAGCCAACGATAGCGCCGCCGAGGACAATAGATCAGCAGCGTCCCGATATTCTGGTTCCACGCTCACGATCTCGCTAAGCTCGTCCACGGCCTCTTGCCAGCGTTCCGCTTCCATTGCCCGACAGGCCGCCAGATGGAGCGCAGATAACCGCGCGTGAAGTCCGGCGTAAGCCAGTTTCTGGGCAGCATCCCGATAGGCGGGCTCAATTTTGAGCACCTGATTGAAAAGATTCACTGCCCGTGTCCACCTCTCGGCCTGCATGGCCTCGATGGCCCGCTCGTACAGGCTCTGCAGCAGTAGCTCACGCACCTGGCGAGATCGAGGCGTGGGCGGCAGTGAGACACGCGGCAGTTCCCGTCCGCCCATCACCGCCTCGATGGCCGCCAGCAGCTCAGCCGGCGTCTGAAAGCGGTCCGCCGGGTCCTTGGACAGCGCCTTGTTGATCAGGTCTTCCACCGGACGTGGCAAGTCGGTCCCACTCAGGGCCAACACCGGTGGCTTATTGGCGATGTGCTGGCTGATGATTGACCAGGGGCTAGAGGCGTCAAAAGGGAGCTTGCCGCTCAGCATCTCGTACATCACAATGCCCAGCGAGTAGATGTCCGAGCGGATGTCCACTGTCTCACCCATCGCCTGTTCCGGGGAGATGTAGTAAGGCGAGCCGATGAACCCCGACTGAGTGATTGAGGGCAGTGTGCGCGCCCGCGCAATCCCGAAATCGAGGACTTTCACCGTGCCATCGGGAGTGATCATCAGATTTTCCGGCTTAATGTCCCGATGCACAATACCATGCTCATTGGCGTGGTGCAAAGCACGCGACACCTGGGCGGCAATGCCCAGTACCTCCCGGTAGGGCAATGGACCACGGTGCTGGAGAATGCTTTTCAGATCCTCACCGGCGACCTTCTCCATCACCAGGTAGTGGATGTCGCGGTCCGATCCATAGTTCAGAACCTTGACGATGTGCGGGCTGGAGAGCTTGATCGCCAGCTTGGCCTCGCGCGTGAAACGTTGGACGTAGGAGACGTCCTCGCTGTATTGGGGGTACAGGACTTTGACCGCAACTTCCTGGTGCTCCTTGAGATCTTCCGCCAGATAGACCCAGGCCATCCCCCCGGTGCCCAATTCACGGATAATTTTGTACCGGTTGCCCAGTATTTCCCCGATCACGCTCTCCCCCAAGTTCCTGACTATGCTACTTCCACAACGCCCCGCGTGTCCGCAAGGGGTATCCGTTCAGGCTACTACTACTTCTTCTTATTACCGCCGAGGTAACTGCTCAGGCTACTTCTGTTAGCGATTGAAATCGCCTCTAGAGGGCTTGCAGCCGCGCGTCCACCTGCGTGGACGCGCCTGTCCACGCAGGTGGACAGCCAGCTTTAGCTCAATGCTGCTAACTTTCTACATAATTCGTAATGCCAAGTCCGCGCTCTCTAGCGCGGAAGGAGGTGGAACGGCGTTAGAGAACGCCTCCTCCTCGTAAATTGAATTGTGCCGCATCTTACAGGAACTTGTGAAAAGTT
>JAGGZG010000182.1 GCA_021162125.1 Anaerolineae bacterium | reverse complement strand
GGAGTGTTGGCCGGGGGTGGCGGAGTTGCCAGAGCAGTACTTTGAGGCATGGTGACGATGGCTGTGGGCTCAACCGGCCCCGCCGCTGATACCATCACCGCCGGGGGGATGGGAAATGACCTGGCGATGAGGAGGCTGCACACCCCTCCCCAGATCAGAATATTGATCAGTACCAGAGCGTTAATGACCGCCCATTGCCTGTGGGTCATCGCCACGTTGCCCATTCACTTCGTGTAGTGTGTATTATGGAGCGCGACAGATTGCGCTCGACCGCAAGTTGCGTTGACTTAACTCGTCATAAGTATACTCCTAATTGGCTGTTTTGGCAAGAGGGGTTCTCCCGCAGGTTCCAGACCTGCTGGCGGCAATGCACCCCTTGCGCTATCTCTGCACTTGACTTCTGATAAAGCCTGTAGTACAATCTAATTGAAAAGTATTTTCAATTACATCTTCCCGTAGAGTGAGGTAGTTACTTCGGTTACGAAGACAAGCGATGAGCACAGAAGCGGAGGAGTGGGGAAAACAACTGCGATTGGCCGGATACAAGCTCACCCGGCAACGGCGGGCAGTGCTGGCGGTGATTGCTGCGGGTGAGACGCACTTAAGCCCGGCGGAGGTGTACGATCAGGCCAGAATCGCCTGCCCTGACCTGGGGCTGACCACGGTGTACCGCACGTTAGAGATCCTGTCCGAGCTGGGCTTAGTGCGGCGGGTGCATCTGGAAAAGGGATGCCACAGTTTCGCCTCGGCCAGCGGGGGACACAGCCATCACCTGATCTGCAACAAGTGCGGCGAGGTGATTGAGTTCGAGGGCTGTGATCTCAGCCCGCTGCTGGAGCGCGTCGCCCAGCGCACGGGATTTGTCATCGAGGCGCACTGGTTGGAGCTTTTCGGTACGTGCCCGGCTTGTCAGAGGGTGTCCGAAAATTCACCACAAAGGCACCAAGACACCAAGAAATAGGGGGGTTACCTGCTCTTTAATGTTACTTTGTGCCTTTGTGCCTTTGTGTCTTGGTGGTTGATATCTTCATCTCTGGCTTTTCAGACATGCTGGTAGTCTCTCCCTCGTGTGTTGGTGCTCCTCGTCCGCCCCGCCGGGCGCTAAACCGCCCAGCTACGAGGTGGGAAGCTCCCTCCGGGGGCTTCAGAGGCCCGGAGGGCCTTACATCTCGTAGCCCGAACGTTCACGTTCGGGCGGGTCTGAGCGACCAACATGTTACCGGGAGACCACCGACTCTCAGAAGGAGAAGTAGGGGACAGGGAGACGAGAGGTTGGCGATGTTGAAAATCCGTCTGCTGTGGTCGTTGATAGTGATTGCCATGCTCATCGGGGTGCCGCTGAGCGGGTGTGGTGGGCAGGCGTCCCCGCCCGCCGACACCGCGACCGATAAACTGCTCGTGGCCGCCAGCATCATCCCCCTGGCCGACTTTACCCGGCAGGTGGGCGGCGATCGGGTGCAGGTGGAGTTGCTGGTGCCGCCGGGGGCCAGCCCGCACACTTACGAGCTCACCCCGGCCCAGTTGCAGGTGCTCAGCAAGGCGCGCGTGTTGGTGTTGAACGACGTCGGCCTGGAGTTTTGGGCCGATGATGCGGTGAGTGCGGCCAACAATCCCGACCTGATCGTGGTGGACACGTCACAAGGGCTCACAATCCTGGGTGGAGATGCGGGTGAGTCGAGTGGCAACCCGCACATCTGGCTGGACCCGATCAACGCCATCCACCAGGTGGAGAAAATCCGGGACGCGCTGATCCAGGCCGACCCGGACGGCGCGGAGGTTTACCGGGCCAATGCCGAGAGATACATCGGCGAACTGAAAGCTCTGGATCAGGAGATTCGCAACAGGGTGGCGACGTTCTCCAGTAAGAAGTTCATCGCTTTTCACCCGGCGTGGGTGTACTTTGCGCAGCGCTACGGGCTGGAGCAGGCAGCGGTCATCGAGACCACGCCGGGCAAGGAACCCTCGCCAGCCGAGATCGCTGAGATTGTCAAGACGGCCAGGGCCATCGGTGCTAAAGCGATCTTCGCCGAACCGCAGTTCTCGCCCAAAGCGGCCGAGGTGATCGCCGCCGAAAGCGGGGCCGAGGTGCTTTTCCTGAACCCACTCGGCGAGCCGCCGGATTTCAGTTACCTGGATACGATGCGATATAACGTTGGGGAGATGGAAAAGGCATTGAAGTAAGGAGATGCGAGATGGCGGATAATAACGGGATGCTGAAGGTCGCCACTTTTAACGCTAATTCGATTCGCAGCCGGCTGGAGCTGGTACTCCATTGGCTGCAACGGGAAGCTCCCGACGTTCTCTGCCTCCAGGAAACGAAAGTGCAGGATGCCGACTTCCCGGCAGCCGCTTTCCAGGAAATTGGCTATCACGTTGTCTTCCGTGGGCAGAAGGCTTATTCCGGCGTGGCCATCGCCAGCCGGGAGGAACCCCAGGAGGTCGCTTTCGGTTTCGATGACGGTGGCCAGCCCGACGAGGCGCGTCTGATCCGGGCCGTGGTGCGGGGCATCCCTGTCGTCAATACCTACGTCCCCCAGGGCCGCTCGCCGGACTCTCCCCATTTCCAGTACAAACTGGAGTGGTTCGCCCGGCTGCGCGCTCTGTTTGAGCGCCACTACTCGCCGCGAGAACCGCTCCTCTGGATGGGCGATTTCAACGTCGCTCCTGAGCCCATAGACGTCCACAATCCCAAGCGGCTGAAGAACCACGTGGATTTCCATCCCGAGGCCCGTGCTGCTCTGGAGCGGGTCAGGGAATGGGGCTTCGTGGACGTCTTTCGCCTTCATCACCCGCAGGAGGCGGAACAATATACTTTCTGGGATTACCGGGTTCCCAATGCGGTGGAGCGCAAGATCGGCTGGCGGGTGGATCACATCTGGGCCACGGAGCCGCTGGCCCGCAAGTCCACGCGGGCCTGGATTGACGTCGAGGCCCGGCGGGCGGAGCGTCCCTCGGATCACACCTTCCTGGTGGCAGAGTTTGCGCTTTGATCATACTGAGCGCGTGACAGGTGAAACGATGGAGAACGAGCCAATTATCTTGCTGGAACACGTGACAGTGACCTACCAGGACCTGGTGGCCCTGGAGGATGTGAGTCTGAGTGTGCCGCCCGGCGCGTTCCTGGCGATTATCGGCCCGAACGGCGCGGGCAAGACCACGCTACTCAAAACGATCCTCGGCCTGCTGCGACCGGTGCGCGGCACGGTGCGCGTGTTCGGCAAAGCGCCGTGGGAGTTGGATGGCAGGCGACAGCGCATCGGCTACGTGCCCCAGGTGATGTCAGTGGACCTCAATTTCCCGGTGCGTGCTGGTGAGGTGGTGCTGATGGGCCGTTACGGGCGGATTGGATTGTTCCGCCGTCCATCGGCCGCCGACCGCCAGGCGGCACTGCGGGCCATGGAGCGGGTAGGCATCGCCGACCTGGCCGACAGGCCAATTGCACGGCTTTCTGGCGGACAGCGACAGCGGGTGTTCCTGGCCCGGGCGCTGGCCAACGAGCCGGACCTGTTGTTGTTGGACGAGCCAACTACCGGGGTGGACGTGGCGGCTACCGAGAGTTTGTACGAGTTGCTGCGCGGCCTGCACGACGAGGGGATCACCATCCTGGTCGTCTCGCACGACGTGGGCGTGGTGGCGGCTTACGTGGACATGGTGGCCTGCGTCAACCGGCGGCTGGTGGCCCACGGCCGTCCCGATGAAGTTGGGGGCAACGTGCTGTCGTGCA
Source organism: Anaerolineae bacterium (assembly GCA_021162125.1). GTDB lineage: Bacteria > Chloroflexota > Anaerolineae > JACIWR01 > JACIWR01 > JACIWR01. The sequence continues at coordinate 13,120 of JAGGZG010000182.1, read as the reverse complement.
TGTACGGGCCGGAAGCCATGCTCTTTGGCCACGGGCCGGTATCCCACATGGTTGTCGTCCCTTCCGGCTCCTCCGAGTCCCCTCAGGTTTCTCCCCCGGAATCGAGGTGAAAGATGCTAGAACTCCTGAGTTACACCTTCATGCAGCGAGCGCTCATCGCCGGGGCGCTCATCGGCGCGCTATGTGCGGTGATCGGTGTGTACGTCGTGCTCAAGGGGCTGTCGTTCATCGGGGCGGGCATAGCTCATGCCAGTTTCGGCGGAGTGGCGCTCGGTTTCCTGCTCGGCGTGAACCCGGTGCTGACGGCGGTCGTCTTCTGCTTGCTCACTGCCTGGGGCATTGGCCTGGTATCGCGCAAGGGGCAGATTAAAGAGGACACGGCGGTGGGCATTTTCTTCGCCTCGACGATGGCTCTTGGTATTTTGCTCATCGGATTGATGCGCGGCTACAACGTGGACCTGTTTGGGTATCTGTTCGGCAGTATCCTGGCTGTCACGCCACAGGACGTGTGGGTCACGATTGGGCTGGGAGCGGCAGTATTGGGCGTGGTTGGGCTGCTCTTCAAGGAGTTGCTGTTCATCACCTTTGATCCAGAGATGGCCGAGGTGACCGGCGTGCCGGCTGGCAAGCTCTATTTCTTGCTGCTGAGCCTGATTGCTGTGACCGTCGTCGTCTCGATTAAGGTGGTGGGCATCATCCTGGTCTCGGCGCTGATCGTCACTCCCGCTGCGGCGGCCTACCAGTTGACCGAGGATTTCCGGCGGATGATGGCCTTGTCGGTCGTCTTCGGCGTGGGTTCAACGGTGGGGGGACTGTTGCTCTCATATTGGCTGAACACTGCGTCGGGGGCGACAATCGTGCTACTGGCCACGCTGGCCTTCTTCGTGGCGGCGATGTGCTCGCCTCGACGGCGACGCCGCCCCGCACTGCAGCGAGTGTGAAACTGTGTTCAGTATGTCGTTGGCAAAATGGCAACCTGCGCTCAACTATGGTATAATGATGGTAAGGAACGGCTTCTAGCCAACCGGTGGAGCGAGCAGCCATGCCAACACGAAAAATCAACATCAGCGAGGAAGCACTCAAACTCCTCGAGCCATTCGCGATGACCGATCTGGCTTACGTGGGCGACCTGGCGGTGAGTATGTATGTCTGTCAGGGCTCACTAGCCTGGCACCGTCACCTCGACTACGACGAGCTGTTCCTGGTGCACAACGGGATGATTATCCTGGAAAGCGAATGGGGTAGCGTGACCCTCCGACCCGACGAGTTGGCTGTAGTACCCAAGGGCGTGGCTCATCGTTCCGCCTCTATGTTATGGTCCATTGTCCTCCTTTTGCACATCCACATATTCCCCGACCGCAGAAATGGTGACCGCCGGCTGCACGCCTTACGCGGTGAGAGGCAGTTGGCTAAGATCAACGTATCGGAACAGGCGAAGCAGATCACCCGCCCGTTTGTCCCCCAGGACCTGGCCCAGGTTGACGATTTCGCGCTGCGTCTGTTCGTGGCTCACGGATCTGTGCCCTGGCGCAAGGCTTCCCAGGAGACTCTCCTGCTTGTGCAGCAGGGGCGACTCGACCTCTTTACCGGGGATGCTCTCTCTGTTCTGGATGCCGGGGAGATGCTGGTGCTCGCTCAGGGTATGGCCTATCGGCTGGTAGCTGGTGAGCGCGCGGTTGTGCTTAGTCTATCCCGGCTGACCTGACACTGAAACCTACCTCTCGATCTATACCCACCTGGGGTGCGATGCACTTTGCGCGCTGAGGTGCGTCGCATCTTTTTGCCCAGTCTCCCTGTTTCTTGTATAATTACGTCCATCCCAGCGAGAGGGGGCACTTCACTTGAAACTCGCCATCTGCGTCAGTTGGCTGAATCAGTACGGCGGGGCGGAGAAAGTACTTGAGGCCGCACACGAGCTATTCCCCGACGCGCCGATTTACACCACCATCTACTGGCCGCAGGCCATGCCCGCCGCATACCGCGACTGGGACATTCGCGTCTCGGCGCTGAACCGTCTGCCCTTCATCCGCCGCCACCATCAGCTTTTTCTGCCTTTCTATCCCCTGGGCGTGGAATCCTTCGATCTGAGTTCCTACGACGTGGTACTGAGTATCACCAGCGCCTTCGCTCACGGGATCATCACCCCGCCGGAGACGCTGCACATCTGCTACTGCCTCACGCCGGCCCGTTTCCTGTGGAACTATCAGAGCTATGCTCAGCGCGAGGGGTTGGGTCGCCTGGCCGACGTTGCCTTGCGTCCGGTGCTCAACTACCTGCGCTTGTGGGACCGCTTGGCCGCCGACCGGGTGGATCACTTCATCGCCATCTCCCGTGAGGTGCAGCACCGCATCCGCAAGTATTACCGTCGGGAAAGCGCGATCATCTACCCCCCGGTGGAGACCTCTCGCTTCCATCCCGCCGATGGCTACGATGACTACTTTCTCGTCGTCTCGCGGCTGATTCCCTACAAACGCATTGACCTGGCGGTGCGGGCGTTCAACGAGTTGGGGTTGCCGCTGAAAATCGTGGGCGAGGGGCGGGATCGGGCTGCGTTGCAGGCACTGGCCCGGCCCAACGTCGAGTTCCTGGGTTGGGTGGGTGATAAGGCACTCCAGGAGCTTCTTGCGCGGGCCAGGGCGTTCATTTTTCCCGGCCTGGAGGACTTTGGGATTGCCCCACTGGAGGCGATGGCCGCTGGTCGCCCGGTGATCGCCTACGCGGGCGGCGGCGCACTGGATACCGTGAAGCCCGGTGTGACGGGAGAATTTTTTACCGAGCTGACGCCCGAATCGCTGGCCGGCGCCGTCCGCGACTTCGACCCGGCCCGCTATGACCCGGCAACGATCCGCCGCCACGCGGAACAGTTTGATCGGGCCGTGTTTCAGCGCGAGCTAGGACGATTTGTGGAGGAGAGGTTCACCACTCATCGCGCCGCGTTTGAGAAGCGTGAGGAATGAGCCGTGTGCGCGTTGCGTGTTCTGTTCCATTCACGCGCCACGCAATACGCACCACGCAGCACGTGCTAGGGGGAATGATGGAACTTCGTCTTTACTGGCAGATCGTATGGAGACGGGTGTGGCTCGTCGTCGCCCTGGTCGGCATCGTGGCCGTGGTGACGGCGGTCACCTACCACCCACCGGCTCCGATTTACGCCGCCACGTTGCGCTTCAACGTTGGGTTACTGCCCGTGCCCCCGGCCGGGGCTGACTACACCTACAATCCGCTCGATACCTGGATGGCGTCGGAGTATCTGATGGACGACCTGGCCTCAGCGGTGCGCGGTGGGGCGTTCGCCGCCGCTGTACAGGATCGTTTGGGCGCGGATGCTCCCCACCTGGCCGGGGCTTTCGGCGCGGCGACGGAGCATCGCGTGCTCACCGTGTCCATCACCTGGGGCGATGCTGCTCAACTGGCCGACATCGCCAACGCGACCGTGGCGGTGCTGGTGGAGGACAGCGGCGATTTCGTCGGCCCGCTGGGTGATGCCCGTCCCGTCCTGCGCCTGATTGACCCGCCGGTAGTGTTCCCCGTTGGGCGGAGCCTGAAACAGAAATTGGATATTCCTCTGCGCCTGGGCCTGGCCTTCCTGGCCGGGGTGGCGCTGACCTTCCTGCTTGACTATTTGGACACCAGCCTCCGTGACCGGGCAGAGGTGGAGGCGCTGGGGCTCTCCGTGCTGGGCGAGATTCCGCCGCTGTCAGGTCGTCGCCGCTGGCCGTGGGAGCGCCGGCTGCCGTAGATTGGGTCAGCCGATGGAGCGGATTAAGCCGACGGCTCTTATCCTCACTTGCGCTCGCTTTGCCTCATTCGGACGGCGGGGGCATTTTGGCAGCGCCGCCCGTTATACGACACAGTGCTTTGTGGGATGGTGAGACGATGCTTCACAGATTTCTTTTCTCGTTGGGCGGCAGTGCCGCCTTTGGCGCGGTCACTGAGGGGTTTGTTCCGGCTGTGGGCTGGGCCCAACTCGTCAATGTAGCCCGAGGTGCGAGACATGAAATTCAAATTCTGCCCTGAGTGTGGCGCGCCGTTGGTCCTGGAGATGAGGGGGGATCGGGAGCGCCCGGTCTGCCCGGCCTGCGGATTCGTCGTCTACCTCAATCCGGCAGTGGCCGCCGGCACGTTGGTGGAGATAGACGGGCGGGTGGTACTCATCCGCCGGGCCGTGGAGCCGCGAAAGGGGTATTGGGGCCTGCCCGCTGGCTACGTGGAGGCCGACGAGTCCGCCGAAGAAGCCGCCATCCGCGAGACTCGCGAGGAGGCTGGCCTGGAGGTGGAGCTGGACGATCTGCTGGGCGTGTACTCATTTGGGGAAAGGACGCACGAGCGGGGGGTGTTGATTCTGTATTCCGCGCACGTGGTCGGCGGGGAACTGCGGGCTGGCGACGATGCGCTGGAGGCCCGGACCTTCGCCCCGGACGAACTGCCGGAGATTGCTTTCTCTACCCATCGGGATGCCCTGCGGGAGTGGCGGCGCGCACGGGCGGTGACCTATCGCACTGCCACCCTGGATGAGGCCGATGTAGTGGCCCAGATCAACGAGCGTTACGACTTTGAGCAGGGGCGAGATTATCGCCAGTACGTCCTGGATCCGCAGAGCGAGTTGTTGGTCGCGGTGGACGATAGCCAGATAGTGGGGTTCTCCAGCCTGACCTTTCACGCCTGGAACGGGACGGCCAATCTGAACCAGATATTCGTCCAGCCTAACTATCGGCGGTGGGGTATCGCTACCCATCTGATCGAGTACGCGCTGGACATGGCCCGCAAACGTGGGACACGTGCCGTGATCGCCGAAGCGCCGGTCGATAATCCGGTGCTGGTGGTCTACCTCAAGGCCGGGTTCCGGGTGTGCGGTTTCATAGATGCGTACTATCCGCCCAGCACCCATCAGCAGAGCACGGCACTTTTCCTGGCCTACGATCTTGCTTGATTGCATCTGTTGGCAGGCCCTCACCCCCCAACCCTCCTTCGGCAAGCTCAGACAACACCTCTCCCGTTCGCCCCGCGACGGGAGAGGGGCTACTCCCCTCCCTCGCCTGCGTGTGCGGGAGAGGAAGGGGCTGGGGGAGGGTGAGGGCCTGAACGGGTTGCAATCGGCTGACCACTACCAAAGAGGAGATAATGCCTGACGACGAATTCTTGCAAACAGCTATTGAAGCGGCCCGGGCGGCGGGCCAGATCATACGGGAGCAGCTCCACCAGGCCCACCGCGTGCGGCATAAAGGCCCTCGTGACCTGGTGACCGAGGTGGATGTGATGGCCGAATCGAGCATCGTGCGCATCCTGAGCACACGTTTCCCTGAGCACGATGTCCTTACCGAGGAGACTGCCGCCCCACCGCGCCGCTCCCGCTACCGCTGGGTGATTGACCCCCTGGATGGCACTACGAACTACGCGCACGGCTACCCTATTTTCTCCACGTCCATCGCCCTTACCCTGGACGACGAGTCCATCGTTGGCGTGGTCTACGATCCGCTGCACGAGCGGTTGTTTCACGCCCAGCGTGGGGATGGGGCTTACCTCAACGGTGAACGATTGCACGTCAGCGCGGTGGATCAGCTTGGTGAGGCGTTGATCGGATTGGATTGGTCGAGCGATCTGGAAACGCGGGCCACAGTTGTCGCTGCTATCGGTCGGCTGGCCGGACACGTGGCCACGATGCGCGTGGCTGGCTCGGCGGCCCTGGTTCCCTGTTACGTGGCCGCCGGCTGGTGCGAGGGATACTTTCACCTGGGGCTCAAGCCGTGGGATGCGGCGGCGGCAGTGCTCATTGTCAGTGAGGCCGGGGGGCGGGCTACCTCCCTGGATGGCCGCCGTTGGCGATTGGACGATCCCGACTGCCTGGTCAGCAACGGGCTGATACACGAGCCACTGAGAGAGCTTATCCGGCTGTAATTCACATTGGCACATCAGCGGTTAGACCTCCAAGGTCTTGGAGACCTCGGAAGTCTGGGGGTATGACCAGAGCCCCGTTTTCTCGAAGAAAACGGGGCTCTTCTATCAGTCGCCGCCGATGATAGCGTCGGCGGGCATGCCCGGCTTCAGGCGGTGGTCGGGATTGGGAATGCGTACCTTGACGGCGAAGACCATGTTCACCCGCTCTTCTTTGGTCTGCACGTTCTTGGGGGTGAACTCCGCGCGGTGGGCGATGTAGGTTACTTCACCCTGGAAGACTTCATTGGGGAAAGAATCCACTTCCACGCCCACCGCCTGCCCCAGCGCCACCATGTTGATCTGATTCTCCGGCACGTAGATGGTCAGGGTTACCTGATCCAGATCGGCGACCGTCATCAGGGTCGCGCCCGGCGTGGCAATCTCGCCCACGTGGACCACCTTGCTGGTCACCAGCCCGTTGATCGGTGATTTGATGGTCAACTGCTCCAGTTGGACGTCCAGGGTGTGGAGACTGGCTTGTGCCTGGCGCACCCGGGCCTGTGCCATGGCGATCTCTTCGGGCATCGCTCCCTCTAGCAGGGCGTCCAGCGCGGCCTGGGCCACGTTCACGGCCGCTTCTGCCACGCGATATTTCCCCTCGGCCGCGGTCACCGCTGCGTCGGCTGCCAGGGGATTATCGCGCATGGCGATCAGGTTATCCAGGTGCTGCTGTGCGCCATCCTGTGCGGCCTGGGCCTCGGCGACGGCCTCCTCAGCGGCGGTGGCCATGAAGTTGAGCACGCGCCAATTGTAACTGGTGGATTTGTACTGGTCGCGGAGCAGGAGCGCGTCCGCCAGGCGGGCCTGGGCCATCTCCACCTCCAGTTTAGCCAGGGCCACTTGATTCTTCGCCGCGTTTATCTCCGCGTTCAATTGCTGTGGATTGTCCCGCGTTTTCTTGGCGTTCTCCCAGGCCACCTTTGCCCCATCGCGCTGGGCCATGGCCTGGGCCACCGCCGCTTTGGCCACGGCAACTTCTTCAGGGCGAGCTTTAGCCTCCACCTGTGCCAGGTCGGCCTGGGCCGCAGCGACGGCAGCCTCGGCCTGGGCTCGTTGCGTCTGAAGCAAAGAGTCATCCAGGCGCAGCAGTACCTGGCCCTCACTGACGGGCTGTCCCTCGTCGGCCAGGATCTCCACGATCCGCCCGCTGGTCTCGGCGGTTATGTGTATCGTCTCAGCCTCGATTGTCCCCGAGGCCTCGAGTGGCTGTGCCACGTCGCTGGCCTGCGCCTGCGTGTACCACCGGAAACCCACCGTTCCCGCGCCGGCCAGCAGGATTACCACTGCGATTATCCCCAACACTCGTTTCATTGCTTCATTCTCCTCTGTCCACAGACGTCAAACGTAAAGTGTGAAGCGTAAGGTGTGGTACTTACGTTTTACCCTTCACGATATACCAGCACGGCGTCGGCCGGGATGCCCGGATTCAGCGCGTGGTCGGGATTGGGAATGCGTACCTTGACGGCGAAGACCATGTTCACCCGCTCCTCTTTAGTCTGCACGTTCTTGGGGGTGAACTCCGCCTCGGTTGCAATGTGGATCACCTGGCCGCGGAATGTACGGCCTGGATAGGCGTCTACGGTCACGTCCACTGCCTGGCCGAGCTGCACACGGCCCAGGTCTTTCTCCGGAACGTATACCGTCAGGGTCACCTCATCCAGGTTGGCCACGGTCAGCAACGTGGCTCCCGGCGTGGCCAGCTCCCCGACGTGTGCCACGCGCTCTACGACGGTGCCATCGAGGGGCACGTAGATGACCGTCTTGTCCAATTGCACTTCCAGCGTGGCCAATGCCGCCTCTGCCTGTTCCACCTGGGCGCGTGCCACGGCGACCTGCTCCTCGGAAGGGCCGGCTTTCAATGCGGCCAGTTGTGCCTGGGCCACCCCAACGGCCGCTTGCGCGCTATCGTATTGCGCTTTGGCCTCATCCACCTGAGCGTCCATGTCCTGTGGATTGGCGCGCATGGCCAGCAGGTCGTTGAGGTACTGCCGTGCGCCGTCGCGGGCAGTGGTCGCCATGTTCAATTGCACCCAGGCTTGCCACAACTGATACTCCGCGTCGGTTTTGTAGGCGTCCGGCGAGACCTCTATGCTCATCGGCAAGTCTGATGAGGGCGGCATGGTGATGCTGGGCACGCCGATGGCGCTAAGCTGGTTGGCGGTATGCCGGGCACTGTCCCGCAGCATCTTCGATGCCTCAACGTTGGCCTCCGCCTGTCTCACCTGCGATTCGGCCTGGGCTAACTGGGTTCGCGCCTGGTCAATTTTGTCATCTAACTCCTGGGGATTGTCACGGACGGCCTGCAAATCCTGCCATGCCTGATACGCCGCATCGCGGGCGGCGATGGCCTGGGCCAGGTTTGCCTCTGCCTGGCGGATTTTCCCCGGCTGGACTCCGGCCTGCACGCGAGCCAGGCCGGCGCGGGCCGACTCGACGGCTGCTTGAGCCTCCTCCAGGTGAGCTTGCAACAGGGTGTCGTCCAGGCGAACGATTGGCTCTCCGGCCTGTACGACGTCGCCCTCATCGGCTAGAATTTCCACGATTCGCCCGCCGAGCTCGGAAGTGATCGCCACCTCATCTACTTCAATCGTGCCCGAGGCGGAAATTCCCTGTACCGGTTTAGTCGTCTCGACCCTCAGTTCCACCAGGAGTTGATGCCACGCGGTAGGGTGGGTGCTGAAATACCACCAGCTTGCCCAACCGCCAGCGGCGAGTAGCAGCAAAATCAATACAGCCAATAGCACTTTTTTCATGTTGCCTCCTCGAGTTCCACCAGGTTCCCCCTGCGATGGGTGAAGGTCTCCGACCGAGCTCATCCTATCCCCTCCGGTCAGCCGATTAAGCGGATTGAGCCGATGCGCCGGTCGCCCTATCCGCTCAATCGGGTTAATCGGTTGACCCCCTCGCCTCGGTCGGGAGACCCTCGGCGATCTGGGGCTCTTTTTTCACTTCCTTAACACTCGATATAAACACGTCTTCCAGCGAGGGGGCAATGAGATCCATCGTGCGCAATGTCACCCCCCGTTCCTGCAGAGTCTTTCTGATGATTGCCTCGTGGGTCCGGGCGTCATTGGTCACCACGTGGATCAACGCCCCGTAGAGCGCTACCTCCTCAAACAAGCTTAACTCGCGCAGGGCAAGCACTGCCACGTCCGGGTGGTCACAGTCAATCTCCAGTACCTGGCCTCGCATCTTGGTCTCCTTTATCTCCTGGGGCGAGCCCTGGGCGACGATGCGCCCGTGTTGGATGAAAGCCAAATCCTGGCAGTGTTCCGCCTCGTCCATGTAGTGAGTGGTGACCATAATAGTGGTGCCGCCATCTGCCAGATCGTAGAGCAAGTCCCAGAACGCGCGGCGGGAGATGGGATCCACGCCGGCCGTCGGCTCGTCCAGGAGCAGCATCTCCGGCTCGTGGATGATGGCCGCGCCCAGGGCCAGGCGCTGCTTCCAGCCGCCAGAGAGATTCCTGGTCAGCTCCCGCTCGCGACCCTTCAGACCGGCCATTTCCAGAATGTAAGCTTTGCGCTCCCGCAGCCGTTTGCCACGAACGCCATAGGTGCCGCCGTAGAAATTGAGATTCTCCTCCACGGTCAGATCGTTGTACAGGGAGAATCGCTGTGACATGTAGCCGATGCGCTTGCGAATCTCCTCGGTTTGACGGACCACGTCAAAGCCCAACACTGTGGCCTGGCCTTCGGTCGGCCGCAGCAGGCCCAGCAACATACGGATAGTCGTTGTCTTCCCCGCGCCGTTGGGCCCCAGAAAGCCAAAAATCTCCCCCCGCTGGATGGTAAAGTTGATGTGATCCACGGCGGTGAAATCGTCGAATTTCTTGGTCAAGTTGACAGCTTCGACAGCGTAGTCGTTCACAGTTTGAAGCTCCCCATCACGCAATACGCAACACGCATCACGTACTGCGTATTGCGTGTTGCGTATCCCGTATCCCGTGCTCCGTACCCTCCAGCCGCTTGCGGATGAGCGAGATAAACGCTTCTTCCATGCGAGGGCGGGTCTGGCGGAAGTCGTGCACAGGGATGCTCTGTTCCGCCAGGGCTGCCTGGAGTTCCGGTAGCCGCCTGTTCGCCTCGTCCACGAAGACGTGCAACAGGTCACCGTAAGTCTGCACCTCCAGCACGCCGGGCAATCCGGCGATCACCCGCTCCGCTGCCCGCAAGTTGGCCGGGCGCAACTCCAGCAAATCCCCGACCACCATTCCTTTGATCCGCTCCGGCACGTCGCAGACGATGATCCTGCCCTCGAACATCAGTCCCACCCGCGAGCAGCGCTCCGCCTCGTCCATGTAGGGCGTGCTCACGAACAGGGTCACGCCTTGCAAGTGTAGCTCGGTGAGGATGTCCCAGAACTCGCGGCGGGAGACAGGGTCCACGCCGGTGGTCGGTTCGTCGAGAAAGATAATCTCCGGCTGGTGGATGAGGGTGCAGGCCAGAGCCAGCTTCTTTTGCATGCCGCCGGAGAGGTGGTCCGCCCGCCGTTTTTTGAACTCCGTCAGGCGGGCGAAAGCCAACAGTCGCTCGATGCGCTCCTGGCGCTCGTCGCCGCGCACACCGAATATGTCGGCGAAGAAGTTGAGGTTCTCCAGTACGGTGAGATCGCCATACAGATTGAAACGCTGGGCCATGTAGCCGATGCGCTTCTTTATCTCCTCGGCCTGTTTGACGGTGTCGAAGCCGGCCACCATCGCCGAGCCCGTCGTGGGGTCCATGATGGCCGCCAGCAGGCGGATGGTCGTCGTCTTGCCCGCCCCGTCCGGCCCCACCAGGCCGAAGATCTCACCGCGCCGGATGCTTAAATCGAGCCCATTCACGGCGGTCACGTTTTTGAATTTTCTTGTCAGGTCGTGGGTCTCGATGATGAAATTGTTGTTACTCACTAGGCTTACCTCGGTTTAAGGTAGTTTGTGAAATGCTTGCCTCTGCCTGGCTGTTTCACTCCAGCGTTTTCTTGAACCGGAACGTGGCCAACGACAATAGCACGATGCCAATGATGGCAAGTATCCCTATGTCGAAACCCAGGAGGTTCAGCCCTACCCCTTTGAGAATCACCCCGCGCACCATCTCTGCGAAGTAGGTCATCGGCACCAGCGCGCCGATGTACTGCAATACAATGGGCATTGCCGACCTGGGCCAAAACATTCCTGAGAGCATGAATGAAGGCAACATTATAATCATGTTCATCATCTGGGCCTGCTGGCGTGTCTGGGCGAGGACCGAGACAAGCAATCCCCACGCCAGTGATGTAAACATGAAGAGAAGGCAGAAACCAGCCAGCAAGGCTATGCTGCCGTGAATTTTTACATTAAACCAGAAAACGCCGATGACCAGGATTTCCGCTGCATTGAGGATGGCAATGCCCAAGTAAGGGATCGCTTTCCCCAGGATCAACTCTATGCTGCGAATCGGGGTGATGTTGAGCTGTTCCATAGTCCCGCGCTCGCGCTCCCGCACAATGGCCGCGGCGGTCAAATTGCTGCATATCATCTGTAGGATCATGCCGATGATCGCCGGCACCATGAAGTTGACATTATCGAGTTCAGGGTTGTACCGTATTCGCAGGCGCACATCTATACCGGGCAATTGCCGGCCATCGCTCCCCGATGTCCCCTGCATCACCCGCATCCCGTGCGCCTGGCCTACCATTGTCACGATAGCTAACAACTGCTCACCGATGGTTGGATTCGAACCGTCAATGGCAAAAGCGACCTCTGCTGTGCGTTTGTCGGCAATGTTGGCTGCGTAGTCAGGGGGGATTATCATACCGACCAGAACTTTGCCGCTGTCCATCAACCGTCTCAGGTCATCGTAGCTCCGTGGAAAGAAATCGAGCGCGAAGCTGTCCGTTGTGCGATAGGCCTCGATCAGAGCCCGACTGGCTGAACTGTTGCTTTGATCATAGATGGCCATGGGAACACCCTCGATGTCCAACGAGGTGGTGTAGCCAAGCAACAGGAGCAGCAGAATGGGCATGACTATTGTGATTAACAACGTGCGCGGATCACGCAACACGTGTATGAATTCTTTTTGCACGATCATCCAGATTCGCCAAAAGGACATCATTATATACCGGCTATTTGCTCAGGCCACTTTATGCTCGAAACTCCTGGCCGCCAGCCATACGGAGACGATTCCGAAGGCGGCCAGGCCAACAATTTGAGGCACCACCATGTCTATGCCAACGCCTTTGAGCACCACCGCGCGGATCATGACCAGAAAATGGGTCAGAGGCACGAGATTGCCGATGAGTTGTAAAACATGCGGCATGGAGGTGCGAGGGAAGAACATTCCTGACAAAAACATGGAGGGCAACATGATGAGCAGGTTTATGGTGCGGGCTTCCTGGTCAGTACGGGCGATGGCGGAGACGAACACTGCCCACCCCAGCATGGCCGCCATAAAGAAGATGCAATACAGGATGAGTAGCAGAAAACTTCCCTTCACAGGCACTTTGAACCAGAACAAGCCTACCGCCAAAATCTCTAACGCTGTCAATAATGCCAGGCCAATGTAAGGCGCTACCTTGCCCACGATCAATTCCGGGCCGCGCAGTGGGGTAGCGATGAGTTGTTCCATTGTACCCATCTCACGCTCTCGCACAATCGCCCCGGCGACGAGCTGGGTCATGAAACTCTGCATGACCATGCCAATGAGCGCAGGAATAGTGAAGTTGGCTCCGGTCAGATTGGGATTGTACCAAACTTTGGGACGCACATCAATGCCCCCAGCGGGAGCGGAGTTGCCGTTTCTCAGCAAGCGTTGTACGATCTCCGTAGATTTGCTTTGGGCAATGAACTGAACCGAATTCAGCGCTGTCAATGCGACGACCGGGTTGGAACCGTCCAGGTAAAACGCGACTTGTGCCTTTTGCCTTCTGGACAGGGTTTCCGCGTAGTCCGGGGGGATAATCATGCCCACCTGAATCTCTCCCTCATCCAGCAACCTGGCGATCTCGCTCTCGCCACCAGTGACATAACTGATAGCAAAAACGTCCGTGGCCCGGTAGGCGGCGATGAGATCGCGGCTGGGTGCGCTGCGGCTCAGGTCACAGATCGCCATAGGGATGTCCTTGATGTCATTCAGGACTGTATAGCCCAATAGAATCATCTGTAGTATGGGCATTACCAGGACGATGATTATGGTGCGCGTGTCCCGTGTTATGTGAATAAACTCCT
>JAGGZG010000287.1 GCA_021162125.1 Anaerolineae bacterium | reverse complement strand
GGGCAAATTCGTGCTCACCGCCGGATTAGGTGAGATGGGCGGCGCGCAGCCGCTGGCCATCACCATGAACGAAGGCGTGGCCCTGGTGGTGGAAGTGGACCCCCAGCGCGCGCAGCGGCGGCTGGAGTTCAATTACCTGGACGTGGTGGTGGATAACCTGGAAGAAGCGATGACCCTGGTCGAGGAGGCGGTAGAGCGGGAGCAGCCCAAATCCATCGGTCTCATCGCCAACGCCGCCGACGTTCTGCCCGAGCTGGTCGCTCGTGGTGTGGTACCGGACGTGGTCACCGATCAGACCAGCGCCCACGACCCGCTGCGCTACTTCCCCCACGGGATGAGCTTCGAGGAGGCGCTGGAACTGCGCGAACGCGACACCGAGGAGTTCAAGAAGCGGGCGATGGATTCGATGGCCCGCCACGTGCAAGCCATGCTCGACTTCCAGGCCAAAGGCAGCGTCGTCTTCGACTACGGCAACAACATCCGCCAGCGGGCCTACGACGCCGGGGTGAAAAACGCCTTCGACTTCCAGGGCTTCGTCCCGCTCTACATTCGACCGCTGTTCTGCGAGGGCAAGGGCCCCTTCCGCTGGGTCGCTTTGTCCGGCGATCCGGAGGACATCTACGTCACCGACCGCATCATCCTGGAGCTTTTCCCGGAGGATGAGCACCTTTGCCGCTGGATTCGCATGGCCCAGGAGCGGGTGGCTTTCCAGGGACTGCCGGCGCGCATCTGCTGGCTGGGCTACGGGGAACGAGCTAAGGCTGGCCTGGCCTTCAACGACGCGGTGGCCCGGGGAGAGATCAAAGCGCCCATCGTCATCGGACGCGACCACCTGGACGCCGGTTCGGTCGCCTCTCCCCGCCGCGAGACCGAGGGTATGAAGGATGGCTCGGACGCCGTCTCGGACTGGCCGCTCTTGAACGCCATGCTCAACGTGGCCAGTGGCGCGACCTGGGTCAGCTTCCACCACGGCGGCGGGGTGGGCATCGGCTACTCACAACACGCCGGGCAGGTCATCGTCGCCGACGGCACGCCGGAGGCCGCCCGCCGCTTGCAGCGAGTGCTGACCAACGACCCTGGCATCGGCATCGCCCGCCACGTGGACGCCGGCTACGAGCGGGCCATCGAAGTAGCGAAAGAGCGCGGGGTGAAAATTCCGATGCTCTGAGCCGGTAACGAGTAATGAGTAACGAGCATCAGGAGGTGCAATATGTTACAGGCAAGATGGCGGGGTTATGAGATTGACTCCTCAGAGGCTGCCTACGAGATCACAGTGCCCCAACCGGAGGAAATGGGCACGCTGGTGCGCAAATTCCTCACGTCGGGCTATTTCGTGCGCTCGTATTACCTGCTCTTCGAGGAGCCTTTCACCCGTCTGCGCGATTTCATCAAGGAAAAGGGGGACCTGAGCGACAAGCTGACGGCCAAAACGCTGGAATACCTGGAGAAGCAAATCGCCAAGTTCGATCCCGAAAGCTACCGCGCCGGCCGCATCGGAGTGCGAGCCATTGAATCCATCCTCAACTACGTGGGCTCCCATCGCCGGGAACTCCTCGACGCACAGGTCTTCCACTTCGAGCCGACGCCGGATCAACTGAAGATGTACGAGGACTACGACTACGAGTTCACACCTGGGGAGAAAGTGGACGAGGGAGACTTTTATTCCGAACAAGAGATCCCGCTGGATGGGGTAGTGCTCTTCCTGGGTTGTAGCTTCGTCAAGGCCAGTCAGCTCAGCCCAGCGGAACGCAAAAAGGCCCGCAGAATCGCCCGTGAGGTGGGTAAGGAGATGGACAGCTTTGGCGGGCCTATGTTCGGCGACGGTTGGGACGACCTGATGCTGCAAGGTCTGGAACACCCCATGCCTTTCTCCCTGCGCGTGCGCCTCAATCCCGACGCCACTTTCACCATCACCGGCCGCTGGATGGAGGATGGGCAGTTCATGTTCGGTTACTACGACTTTCTGCTCGAAAAGGCGGCCAAGAAGGCGGGGGTGAAGATAGGAGCATATCCAATCGCATGACGTTTGCCCTTTCTCCCTCTGTCATCATCCGCCCTGAGCCCAATGGGGCCCTGCTCTTCCAGCAGGAAACGGCCGAGACAGCGCTGCTCGATCTGGAGGGCCTGGACGCGCTCTATTTCCTGCTGAAAGGCGAGCTGCGGGACTATCCGATCTTCTTCGTCAAATACCTGCGCGACCAGCAGTTCATCGTGCCCGGCCCGCCCGATGGGACGGTCGAGGAGGTAGCGCGGGTGCGCGACAAGGCCCCGCAGACGACTGCTCCACCGCGTTCACTGGCCGCGCCGGAGACGCTGCACCTCTCACTCACCGGCGCGTGTGATCAGGCCTGCGAGGGTTGCTTCTACTCCGCCCGCCCCGGCAGCGATGTGACCGCCGACCTGATGGACTGGTCGCTGTTCGAACGGGTGATAACCGCCGCCGGGGAGGCGCGGGTGTTCCAGATTGCGATGGGCGGCGGCGAGCCACTCCTGCATCCCCGCGTGGTGGACATGGCCCGCCTGGCCCGTGCCCACGGCATCGTGCCCAATCTGACCACCAACGGCAACCGCCTGGACACAGAGATGGCGGCGGCGCTCAGGGAAGCGGGCCTGGGCCAGGCGCAGATCTCGCTCAACGGCGCGACGCCGGAGGTCAACGGTCGCACGCGCCCGAACTTCGCGGCGGCGATGCGGGCCATCGAGGCCTGCCGGCAAGCCGGCCTGCGCTGGGGCATCAATTTCCTCCTCACGCGGAGCAACGTCCACGAGCTGGCCGACGTGATAGCCCTGGGCCGGCGTCTGGGCGCGACTTCGGTCAACGTCTTGCGCCCCAAGCCACCCACCACCGAGGGCGACTGGCTGGCCCGCGAATCGCTCACCGCCGCCGACTACCGCACCGTCCAGACCATCCTGCGGGAAGTTATTCGCCATCCCCAACACGCCGACACGCAACGCGCAACACGCAACACGTCAACTCGCCTCACCCTCGATGCCTCGCTCACTTTCCTGCTCACCGACCGGTCACCGGCGCAGCTCTATCGCCAGGGGGCCTGGGGGTGTAGCGCCGCTCGCCGCTTCTGCACCGTGATCCAGGACGGGAGGGTGCTGCCCTGCAGCCACGTGCGCTGGTCCGACGTGGCCGGCGGTGACTTCATGCAAGCCTGGTGGGAGTCCGAGGTCTTTGCCCGCTTCCGTGGTCAGGAGGAGGTCATCGGCGGCTGGTGTGCGGGATGCGCTTACCTGGATCTGTGCAAAGGTTGCCGGGCGGTGGTCATGGCCTTCGAGGGAGATTTCACGGCTAGCGACCCGCACTGCCCACGGCGAGGACGGCGGTAGACCCTTCTGATCCGCCGTTCCGTCGGAGTTGTACTCCGAGGGTGCACGGGTGCACGTGGGGCCTGGGGTACAACTCCGGGCTACCTGGCAAAATGGTTAGGGTGGCCGGGATGGTTCATTTTCTGGGGGAAATAGGTTTACACTTTTTGAAGCCCCGAAAAATTCCTT